>WBXE01000025.1 GCA_008932955.1 Verrucomicrobiota bacterium | reverse complement strand
TCGACGGGCTTTACCACGGCAAGCCGCGGGTCGATCGCGACGTGCTGCGGCAATACGCCAAAGGCATCATTTGCCTGAGCGGCTGCATCTCCGGGCCGGTCAACGAATGGCTGCTGGCCGGCGACGAGGCCAAGGCACGCGAGGTGCTCGTCGAGCTGTGTGATATCTTCGGCAAGGCCAATACCTACGTCGAGATCCACAACCACGACCTCGAGCCCCAGCGCCGCGTCACTCCCGGCTTGCTCAAGCTCGCCGCCGAGTTGGGCCTCAAGCCGGTGGCGACCAACGACGTGCATTTCCTCAAACCCCAGGATTGCGAGGCCCACGATGCGATGTTGTGCATCGGCACCGGCCACCTGCTCATTGATGAAAACCGCATGCGTTATTCGCCGGAGCTGTATTTCAAGACCGCGGAGGAAATGCGCGGCTTGTTTGCCGACGTGCCGGGTGCCTGCGATGCCACCCTCGAGATTGCCGAGCGCTGCAACGTCACCCTCAAGCTCGATGCCACCTCCTCGGATAAATACCCGCAATTCGGCACCCCCGATGGCAGCCCGCGCGAAGAATATTTCATGAAAGTCTGCCGCGAGGGCTTGGTCAAACGCTACGGCGAGGCGCGCGCCAACGAACCCGAACTCGCCGACCGCCTCAAGTACGAGGTGGACACGATCAACCAGCTGGGCTTCTCCTCATACTTCCTCATCACTGCCGATTTCATCCAATGGGCGCGCGACCAAGGCATCCCGGTGGGCCCGGGCCGTGGCTCGGCGGCCGGTTCGCTCGCCTCATACGCCGTTGGCATCACTGATATCTGCCCGATCCGCTTCGGCCTGCTCTTCGAACGTTTCCTCAATCCCGAGCGCATCAGCCCGCCCGACGTCGATATCGACTTTTGCCAGAGCCGCCGCGGCGAGGTCATCGAATATGTCCGCCAAAAGTATGGCGAGCGCTGCGTCTCACATATCATCACCTACGGCACCATGGGCGCCAAAAGCGTCGTGCGCGACGTCGCCCGCGTCATGGGCATGTCCTACAACGACGGCGACCGGCTCTCCAAACTGATCGACCCCAAACCTAACGAAAAAGAGGATAAGGACCTCTACAAAGACTCAATTCTGGCGCGCGAATGGGTCAAGAACGCCGAACTGCACGACCTCATCGAAAGTAGCGCGTCCTATCGGGAACTGTGGAATTACGCCCTCAAACTCGAAGGCCTCAATCGCAACGTCGGCGTCCACGCCGCAGGCATCGTCATCGGCGACCGCCCGCTCGATGAACACGTTCCGCTGACCCGCGGCAACGAGGGTGAAGTGGTCACCCAGTATGCCATGAAGGCCATCACCGATGTGGGCTTGCTCAAGATGGACTTCCTCGGGTTGAAAAACCTAACAGTCATCCAAGAGGCCGTACAGCACATCCGCCAGCACACGCCGGACTTTGCCATCGAGACCGTGGCGCTCGACGACACCAAGACGTTCGACTTGCTCAACCGCGGTGAGACCATGGGCGTGTTCCAGTTGGAAAGCGGCGGCATGGTGGAAACCTGCCGCAAGTATGCCATCGATAAGATTGATGACATCATCGACTTGCTGGCAGTCTATCGGCCCGGTGCAATGCAGTTCATCGACCAGATGCTCGACGTGAAAAAAGGCCGCAAAAAGGCCATGTACGAGCACCCTCTGTTAGAAAAGGTCTGCGGCGACACCTACGGGGTGATGATCTATCAGGAGCAGGTGCAGAACGCCGCCAAGATGCTCGCCGGCTACACCCTCGGCGGAGCCGACCTGTTGCGGCGCGCGATGGGCAAGAAGGACGCCAAGGAAATGGAGCAGCAGCGCGCCAAATTTGTCGAGGGCTGCGAGTCCGCCAACGGCATCAGTCGCAAGCTCGCCGACCAGATTTTCGATAAGATTGCGATGTTTGCCGGCTACGGGTTCAACAAATCGCATTCAGCCTGTTACGGGCACATTTCGTATTGGACGGCTTATCTGAAGACCAATCACACGGTGGAGTTTATGGCGGCGCTGCTGTCTAACGAAATCCAGAACACCGACAAAATCGGGGTGTTCGTTTCCGAGTGCCACCGCATGGGGCTGGAAATCCTACCGCCCGACCTCAACGCCTCGTTGCTGCGCTTCGCCCCGGAAATCGGCCCCAACGGCAAGCCCGCCATCCGCTACGGCCTCGCCGCTATCAAAAATTGTGGCGAGGGCGCGATGGCCGCCGCCATTCAGGAACGCGCCCGCGGCGGTCCCTTCTCGTCGCTGGAGGATTTTTCCTCGCGGCTCGATTCCAAGGTCGTCAACAAACGCATCCTCGAAAACCTGGTTAAGGCCGGGGCCTTCGACTGGACTAAGGAAACCCGCGCCGGCATGTTCGCCCGGCTCGAACAAGTCATCTCCGCCTCCTCATCACTCCAGCGCGACCGCGCCTCGGGCCAGGTCTCGATGTTCGATGCAATGGACTTTGCCGCACCGGTCCCAGCCGCTAAAGCCGGCCGTGCCAGCAAGGCGGCCGAGGAATGGTCGAAGGACGAACGCCTCGGACATGAGAAAGAGTTGCTAGGTTTCTACGTCACCGGCCATCCGCTCGATAAGTTCCGCAGTGTGATTGATTCGGACCGCTATCGACGGCTGGGTCTCATCGAAGATTTGGAATTGGCCAACGCCCGCGACCGCTTCCCGTTTGCGGGCATGGTCCGCAGCCTGGAGGGCAAGATGACTAAGACCGGCAAGCCGTTCGGGGTTCTGGTGTTAGAGGACTTTACCGGCAGCTCCGAGATTATGCTGTGGGGCGAAACGTTCGTCCCCGCACGCGACGCTGGTATGTTAGAAGTGGGGAAAATCCTCAAGCTCAAGTGTGCGATTCAAGTGGATGACCGCACCGGCGGCCGCCGCCTCACCGGCTATGAGATCGCCGAGCTCAAACCCAAGCGTGCCCTGGCCAATGGCAAGGGGCCGCTGGAGCTGATGTTGTGGACCACTCGCCACAGTGAGCGCGATCTGGATGATATCGGTTTCATCATCGCAGGTTATCCCGGCCACACCCCGGTGCACCTGCATTTCCAAAATAGTGCCGGCCGCCGCGTCTCCATCGAGCTGGGTAGCGCTTTCAACGTGAAACGCAGCGTCGAACTCGAAGACGAACTCGCCCGCTGGCTCGAGGAGTGAGGTGAGGAGCATAGGCATCCTGCCTGTCATGGACGACGGGCTTCCAGCCTGTCGTTACTGAGAGTTGAGAGCAAAATCCGAAGTTTGATCCTGGTAGTTGGTTAGAGTAACCACTGATTACAAGGATTACGCGGATTACACGGAAAAGATGCCCTTAATCTATCAAATCTCAGCTGCATCAAGAGGTGAGTACTATAAAATTCATAAATCATTCATCATCCGTGCATTCCGTGAAATTTGCCTGATTATTTGAATTGCAGTCAGTCAGGCCATCTCGCTTTGCTCGGTTGTGGTTTCTATTCTCCTTTCTCGGGTCACAGACCGTGCTACAGCCCACGCTGGCCTTCGATGGCGCGCAACAGGGTGAGCTCGTCGGCGTGCTCAACGCCGCCGCCGGCCGGCAGCCCTTGGGCGATGCGGGAAATGCGGCACTTGCGGCCGCGCAACATGCCTGCCAGATAGTTGGCGGTCACCTCGCCTTCGACGTCGGCACCCAGTGCGAGAATCACTTCGAGTTCGGTGATTGCGGCATGATTCTCTACTATTTATCTGTCACCCTGTAATGATTCGACACATCAAGGTTTTGTCAAGATTTGCACACTGACCCCGTTTTCCTTCGGCCACCCGGACCGAGATGCAGCATTACCCCGCGCACGTCACACGGACCCGCAGGACTTAGCAGCTCGCGTGATCAGACGCCAGCGGGATGTTTCAAGGTGCGGAGCGACGATTAGTTGCGCTTTTTGAGCAACAGCCATGCAAGACCGATTGCCGCCACGATCAACATCAAGATCAAGATCACGTCCCAAGGCGTTGATGTGATTGGTTTCCCGCTTGTTGCTGGGAGAGCGGGCTTCGATTCGTGTGCTTTCGGCGGTCTTGGCTGCGCCGCTGTAGGCAAGGATTCGGGCGTGGAAGTGTGCGGTGTTACAGAGTTGCCATTTTGAGGCGCCTGCTGAGCTAGGCCAAGCATCACCAAGGCAGCTTGCGGTGTGAAGTCCGTATTCTTCATAGCTCTCTCTGTGTCTTCTGGGCGGAAGAAGCAATCGTTTGCATCTAGCTTCCACTCAGTCACGTCGACCCACTTCGCATCTGGCTTCGTGAGATAGTCGGCCAGTAGGATCGCTTGCAACTTTGGCAACTGGCTCGGGTCAGAAGGACGGATTTTGAGTACATCATCTGCGCTGGCATAAGCAAGGGTTTTGTTTATCTCGGGGAAGGTGAACTTGAAGTGATGCACAGGATACGACTTTTCGTCGCTCGCTAACTCGCGCTCACGATCAGGCGCAGCCACATAAACAAGTGAAGGATCGCTATCGTTGGATGCAGGCCAAACACTATCGGCTGGCAGTCTGATTGAGCGCAAATAGGGGCGCATTTCCCCAGCTTTGTTCAGGTCATAAACCGTCCATTCTGCAACTTGCTTCACTGCGGTAAGTGAACTTGTTAGGAACAGCTCAGGAACGCCATCACCTGTCACATCTATTGCCATGCGCAGCAGATACCCGCCGTTGCCGTTAGTTTCCCAAGTCCATCCGCCCGCATTGGGATCGCTTGCAATCTTCGACACGATTGGCTTCAGGTAATCAGTGATAGCACTGACCTGTTTTGCTGAGCCAGTCAGCGGCCACGCTAGAAGCGCCGCCAAAATAGCTATTCGATTTCTTGGCATACTCGATCGACGTAGTTGAAGGGTTGAATGTCTCCGGGTGGATTATTGTATCGGCTCAAGGCCCATTTGTTCGTTATTGTAGCTGAGTTCTTCCAATAGCAGAAATGCCCGCCATTTTGTGGATCAATGATAAATCCAGTAGCAGCGCCGTCAGGGTCGGTGAAGCCCGCTGGAGCTGCGCTTGCTCCATTCCATGCCTTCATTGTTACCGCGTTGTTCATGGTGTGATTGCCGCCTTCCGCGAACGTAAGGTTTCGCACTGTGAGACTTGGCAACGCAACGCCATTGGCGTTATCAGCGTTCTTCTGCCTGGTAATCCAAGTGTCCGCAGTTGTGCGCTTGCTTTCTAGGATCGTCCGCGCGGCACGAGCGTTTTCCTGCCAGTTCCAAATCTCTTGACGTGGGATATTGGAAGTAGAGTCAGCGACGTTACCAGTCACTTGGAACATGCCGTAGCCCCCAGGAGTCGTGCCGCCGTCATTACCCCAAACTGGCCTACCTGCGTGGGTCTGCCTAGCCGCTCGGTATGCAGTATCGTTTGCATCCCTTGGTAGTTGCCAGAACTGGTTGTATCGGGTTCCTCCGCCGTTGTAGTCCTTGGATTCCGACTTAGCGATTGCGTAAGCAAACCAAAGCGAACCGGTCGAATTACAGTTCGTAAGGGTTTCGATATAAGTTCTGGCTCTTGCAGAATCAGGGTTCTTGCCACCGATTCGAAACCTTATGATCTGTGGCCCGAGGGTCTCGGTTGTGCCCGTCATCAGCTTATAGGTTAACGTAGCCTCTCCTCCGAAAAAGGTTTCTGAAGCGCAAGCTTCCCAAATTTTCCATGTGTCTCCAGTGACAGTTTGGAAGCTGCCGTCAGCGGGAATTCTCACGCGATCTTCGGGTTGGTTACGAGCTGCTCTAGCACCATTCCCGCGAGTGTATTGAACCTCAATTCTGGCTTGTATTGTCGTGGTGGTAGGTAATCCGTTGATCTTTAACTCAAGCTGTGGCATTCGCGGCGCGGGATCTGTCGCGGAGGTATGCGCCTCAATCCAAGCGATATTGTTGTCCGCAATCTGTCGCACCGTATCCCAGTTTGCGATAGTGACATCATCACTGGTGTTAGCATGGTCTTTGATATCCTTTACCTCCACCGGGAGGAGAATCCCAAGGTCGGACCCTGTGTTGATGGTGATGACAGCTTTGTCGTTGATGTCATAGCAAGAGAAGCTGGTGATGCCATTGGCACTCAGGCTTGGGCAGATATCCTTGATTTTCGTGATTTTGGCGTTTCTCCAGATAGCGGGTTCGTTCTCTTTGATGCAGAGGGCGGTTCCGTATTTGCTGATGGCGGCATATTTCTGGTAGGGCCAGTATTCCCAATAGCTGAAGCAGGCGTCTTGGAGGGATTTGGATTTCACCCATTTGGTACCATCATGGATGAGGATCGAGTCGCCGATTTTTATCACTGGACGTTCCTGCGCATTGGAGCCCACGCCCGTGGGTGGCGTCGTTCCTATGCAGGTAATGTTCCCGCTGAAGTCGATACCGCCTTGAGAGATATTTGGATAATACGTGGGCACCGACGTGTTCGAGCCGTTAATGGCTTGCAGCGCGCCGCTGCCGTCGCTATTGCAAATCCATGCCCAGGGCACACCACCGGCATCAGGAAGCATGAAACCACCGGGATTAGTTCTACCGACGCAGGTGCCATCCCGTGATGTTGCGGAGCCTCCGTGTACATAACCTGGTACATAACCATCGCTGTAACTGGGCGCCACACAGGAGATAGCCGTTGTGAGATTACCGGCACTATAGCGGGACACTTCGTATGACCTCCCCGCTGGCCATGGCCATTCCTCGTATATTGTTGGGATCACGTTGACGAAATTTCGACCCGCATACGCGTATCCGCCATAATGGTATTCTTCGTCAGTGATTTCGTGTGGTGTTCCAGGCGACACAGGGTTGGCCCCGGCAGAACTCCAGACCACTGGCAAGTCTGCATGGGCTCCCATTTGCGACTGAGGGTCGCATCTACCCGTATAGCCGGCAATACAGCCATTATCAGCGATGGTTAGCCCCATACCAGAGATTCCTCCAATCGGCTGGAAGCTATTTTCGCCAGTTCCATCGTTCTTTGCTCTCCAAACCAAGTTGTCGAGGGTTCCTTCGATCAGGGTCCATGTCCCTTTGTCCCAGGCTGCTTTGCTACAGAGGATCTGGCCGTTATTGTTGGTCATGATGGGAGCGCCGTGAGTTTGCACGTCGTATCCTTCGATTTTGTAGAATACATAGTTAGGCTCGGCGGTGCACTTCCAGTTAATGGCTGGGTCATTAGGATCGGCATCATCTGTGTCTGCGACGCCGTCGCCGTCCTTGTCGGTGGGAGTCGCGTTTGGATTCGCCTGCACTCCGGCTTGGAATGCTTGGAGGTTGGTGAGATTGCTGCCGGGAAAGAGCGTGGCGGCGTCAGAGCTGTCAGTGGGATTGAGTCCGTGGGCGACCCCCAGCCATCGGGGATTCCGTCGCGATCTGTATCCGGATTCAGTGGATCAGTTTGGTAGGTGTTGATCTCGTCCCAGTTGGAGATGCCATCGCCGTCGAAATCGGCAGTGTCGAGGGTTTCGCTAGGTCCGGGAACTTGATCGGTGTATTTGAGGCGGAAGAAGCCCTTGTCTCCGGTGCCACCGACTTCATGGCTGATGTCCTGGTCTTCACCCCCTTCGATGATGTTCGCCCAATGCCACTTATTGAGATGATCCACGGGATCGGAAACTTGGAGAAAATAGCTCCGTCCGACATAACCATACCAGACGATGACATGCTCACCAGTGGGGTAGGTAACAAGTTCCAGATCCTGGTCTATTCCGTTTTCCTGGGCTGGGAGCGATGTGATCCCCCCAAGAATCAGCAGCATGAATGCGAGGCGCTTCATTAGTCGCCTCCTTTGGTGGCAGGTTTGAGATAGCGGCTGCCACGATGGGGTTTGATCCAGAATGTTTCGTCTCGCGGAATCGGAGGATGAGCGGCGTGCCAGGCGGCGGAAGCTTCCTGATAGCGCAGGCGGGCAGCCTGGTAGGAAATGAGCCGGGATTTTTCCACCTCGATGATTTGCCGGATGATTTGCATGGGAGCGATGGCGGCGGCCTCCTTCACATCGCCTTGGGTAATAAAAATTTGACCGGGGGCCACATTCGGTATTTCAAGGAACCATTCGCTGGCAATGGTGCGCAGCAGGGTGGTGTCGAAGTCCGAATGCATCTGAAAAAGGCTGTATTCCTCCCCCTTGTGAACGAAGTTGCCGACACCACCTAACAGTCCAATGTCAAAGCCGCAAACGGCCTCATAGTGAACAAGTGATTCCTGATCGGTCCAGTTGACGACGCTGATTTTGTGGTCGTAGATGGTGGCACCGAGGTTGAGGGTGTGGCGGTGCTGCCAGATGCGTTGCGCGATTTCCTCCGGGGTGGGTTCATGCGGTTCGACATAGGGCGGTGGGGGCGGCGGTAGAGGGAGATCTGGAAGTGTCGAGGCTTCGCCACGGAGCAGGGTCAACGTCCGGGAGTTTTTAGTGGGAATTGTTATGGATGAATCCACCCGCATGGCTGGAACTTTTTTCACCACTGCCGGTGTCGGTGGGGTAAAGACCGGCACTTCCAGAGAATGCGGGATCAAGGTGCGGGCGGTGGTGGTGGCGACAACCGGCCGGCCGGTGGGCCTGCCGGATGTGGTGGTTTCCTCGTCCTGCGAGCGGACGGATGCCGCCATGGCCATAACGGCGACACACACGAGGGGGAGTGGTTTCATGGGGAAGGTGGGACGGCTGTCCTTCCTGGTGGACGGGGAGTTCAAAAGTCGCAACTAGACGACCGCGTTGGCCTTTAGCCTCCCCCGAAGAGTCGGCCTGGACAAGCGCCGCCGCCTCCCAGGCTTTTTGGGTCGGTTTGGCGGCATGGTTGCGGTCGATGCCGACCGCTAGTTGAGAGGTTTTGAAGTCCTCATACGTCGGGGCGGACGGGTTGAGAAGCACACAGAGCAGCGTAAATGCCAAGAACAAAATTCTAAGTCATCCTAAATCGCGTTAGACTGCGGTGGCCTGTTGCTGGCGACACCCTCTCTAGCCAATCGAGCTACGCCACCGGAACGATGAGTCGGGGCGTCGCATTTGAAGATGGCATAGACGATTCAACCGACTGCTGTTTGATGGAAGGCGTTGGCGGCGGCAATTGCCTTGTTGGCGGATGTGGCTTGCAATCAGGCCGCTTTCATCGCTTCAATGTTTGGGCCGACCGCTTACGTGTCGGATTCGCCACCATTAAAAATTGGTAAAATTGAGCGCTCGTTGGTCACAGACCGCCGCAATCACGCCGGCCTTCGATGGCGCGCAACAGAGTGAGCTCGTCGGCGTGCTCGAGGCCGCCGCCAGCCGGCAGGCCTTGGGCGATGCGGGAAATGCGGCACTTGCGGCCGCGCAACAGGCCGGCGAGATAGTTGGCGGTCACCTCGCCTTCGACGTCGGCACCCAATGCGAGGATCACTTCGATCTCAGTGGTTGCGGCATCGATGCGCTGGAGCAAGGCGGGGATGCGCAGGTCCTCGGGTGACACGCGATCCAGTGGCGAGAGTTTGCCGCCGAGGCAGTGGTAACGTCCGCGGAACGCGCCGGAGCGTTCCAGCGGCAGCACGTCGGTGGCTTGCTCGACCACGCAGAGTGTGAGGTCGTCGCGTTTGGGATCCTCGCAAAGTTGGCAGGAGCCGTGGACGGCGAAAAACCCGCACACCGGACAGGCAACGATGCTCGCCTTAGCATGAGTGAGCGCGGCCGCTAGCGCGAGCGCATCGGCTTTTGGGCTTTGCAGCAGCCAGATGGCGATGCGCTCGGCACTGCGCGGGCCGACGCCCGGCAGACGTTTCAATTCGCCGATGAGGGCTTTGACGGGAGCTGGAAAATCGGCTTGGGCCATGGGGATCGGTCTTGTTAGGGGCTGATGCCTAACAGTGTAATTAGCACCGCCGGCAAGGTGGCTGAAAGACTGGGCTGTGTAGAGGTGAAAAGCTCGATGGTATCGTTAGGCACTGGCAACAAATTGGGTTCAATTCTCGCTGCGCAACCCAGTAAACGACTTATATCCAAAGGCAAAACACTCAACTAACAAACAAGCGCAATCTCAGCCCTCACGCGATCCATAGCTAAGATCTGCCTGCCCCTGGTCCCTCTGGGGGGATCACTTTAGTTTTCTTGATGGAGGCTTTGTGAGTCTCAAGGTTGTATGTCACGCAGGACTCAAGTTTTCCATCGCGACTAGCAGCAGCGCTTCCGTGTAAAACGACCTCCAGGACGTCACTATTCTTCGACCAATAAACCGCAGCGACTTGGGTATGAAAAAGTGCCGCTTTCTTTAAAACGGACGTCTGGTCAGAGATTTTCCAAAGCAATTCGTCAAAGCCGAGCACTTCAGAGACGCGCCCGTTGTTTTCGAGTCGATATAGTATGCCAATGCTTTCACCTGAAGCTATTTTTTGAATTCTGACCATCCAACACTCGTCTGGTGAGATGTAGTAGTCTCCTGGCCACGGCTTGCCCAACAACCGCACGACGGGAAACGCCGCATCACGATATCGGATCGCCTCGACAAACTCACCCTCCCCCTTGGCCCTATCCCCCTGATATTCCTGGGTGACTACGAAGCGGCCACTTGCCGCTTTCACTGCGATTCCTTCGTCAGCGTGTGCTATCGAAGCTACGATGAACCACGCGACTGTAAAATAGGTCTTCATGTTTTTTAGCGAGTTGATTGGGACAAGCGCAAAGTAATCGGAAAAACCTGGATATGTCGATGTTAAAAGCTCGTGTCAGGTGAGGTGATCATTGAGCGCGAACTTCGAAGTTCAGTGGTTAATCCTTCTTCTGGCTAACTTGACTCGAATGCGTACCGCTAGGGAGCGACGACGTTACTGTCGTCGTGCGGAAGGATAGACCATGAACTGAGCCTTCGGCACTCATTCAGGGCCGCGCTTCCGCAAGCACCACAAGAATGTGGTGGCTCCTCATGGGGTGGCTCCTCATCGCGCCCAAGTGACTCCCAGTGTCACACCTGCACGTCGGCCTCGAACAGCCCGCGCGCTGCCAGATAGAGCAACCACGGCTCGAAGGCGAGATCCGGGCAGCGGGCGAGTGAGATAGTGGCGAGTTCGGCCTGGCTGCGGCTGCCGTCCATCGCGACTAACACCTCGTAGTGGGCGGGTGGAAATCTACAGGGTTGGTGCCAGGCATCGGCCAGCGCCAGTCCCCGCCGCGCGCAGGCCAAGCGCAAGGAGTTGAGGCATGGGCGCGGCGGTGGCAGCGGGTCGAAGCACAGCGCCTCGATGCGTGGCAGCAGCCAGCCGCGGGTGATGCCATCGAAAACCAGGCGGGCCAGCGCGGGGCGGTCCACGCCCGGCATGGCGGCGAGGATGTCGCGCAGCGGCACGCAGGATGGTGCGGTGGCGGCGAGCGCTTGAGAGAAGGCAAGTGCCAGCGGGTCGCTGCTGGGTGCCACTCCCTCAGCCGCGCGCACCGCGAGATCAAAGACTCCGTCACGAGTTAGACCGGGCAGGGTCCCGGCGTCATCGCGGCACAACACCCCCGATCGAAAGGTGCGGCCGGCGGCAAAATCGGCGGCGAGTTGGGCATGCAGCGGGTGCGCCGCCAGCGGGCTGAGAGCCGCGCGAGCGGCCTCCCCGAGGGTCGAGGGGAGGTTTTCGGCGGGATCGCATTCGCCAAGCCAGCGCAGGCCGGCACCTGCGGCCACCTGCACAAATTGCTCGAATGGCCAAGGGTCATTGACTGGCGCGAAGTCGTCGAACAGTAGAAGGTCCGCGCCTTTGGCTAACATGTTATCGAGAATCCACTGCAGATGGGCACCGTGTGGGGTGGCCGGATCCAGCGTGGCGCGCAGCAGTTCGAGAGTGGCGATGAGTTCGCCGCCGGTGGCGGCCTGCAAGGAGCGCAGCATGGCAATGACCGGCAAGCGATGAGCCCAACCCGTGGCTAGGTTGAAACTGATAGTGGCGACACCGGCGGGTGCCAGATGACGTCGGCAAAAATCCAACAAAGCGAATTTAACCTCGTCAGGCACCCACGAAAATACCCCGTGGGCAATGATATAATCAAAGGGTCGGTCACCCGGATCAAAATAGCGCAGATCCACCGCATGAAACTCCACATTGGCTATGCCTGCTTCCGCGGCCAGTTGCCGCGCTTCGGCGATCGCCGGGACGGCCAGGTCGATACCGACCCACTGGCTCTGCGGCCAGCGCCGGGCCAGCGGCAACAGGTTGTGCCCGGAAGCGCAGCCAATTTCCAGAATGCGGGCGTGCCGCGGCTCGGCAGTGGTTAGGCCACCAAGTCGCGCGGCCACCGCCGTCACCGCAGGGTCGCTGAGCGGATGACTCATCGCCGGATAGCGATGGGTTTGATAGAGCAGGTCAACGGGACAATCGGCGGCGGATGGCATGGCGGATGGAAACTAGGCAAGCTTGCGGACGTCGATGCGGTCCCAGTACATCCGGTCATGCCAGTCGTCAAATGCGCTATCAAACGGCGTGAGTCGAGAGCGGGTGGCGACCGTCGCGCCGGCTACCAGCACCTCGTTCATGCTTTCGGACGTCGTAAGACTGCGGACGACGGGAAACGTCTCCCGGAGGATTTGGCGGGTCTGCGATTGCATGCGGCGGTGGCCGCTGCCGGTGACCAGATTGAGCGCGAGCAGGCCGCCGGGGGCCACCGCGCGGCGCAGCTGGCCGAGCAACTCGGTGTCCCACGCCCGCGAACGGAACACATCGGTCTTGCCTGCCAGATAGATATCATCGAAGACCACATCGAAGCGGCGCCGGTTGTTAGCGAGCCACGGATAGGCATCGCTAGTGATGATTTCTAGATCAAGTGCACCAAGGTCCATATGAGCGTGAGCGAGGGCGAGGATTTCGGCATCAATATCGATAGCGGTGATGTGGCAGTCCGGCAGCAAGTGGCGCAACACCCGGCAAGCGGTGCCGCCGGCTAGGCCGAGCATTAGCAGCGAACGCGGCGGGCCAGCGTCACGCAAGAGTGCGGCGGCGGCGATGAGGTCCCACGCCAGCCCTGTTAGAAATCGCCTGCGGTGGTAGGATGCATGGATGGCTCCGGCCACCCTAAACTCGGTGGCGGTGGCGGATTGCCAAAGCTCGAGGGCTTGGAAGCGGGTTTGAAAGGTTCCAGTGCGGCGCATCGCAGGAGAGGGTGAGGCCTGCAGGGCGGCGCGTCAAGTGAGTGCCGTTTGGATGACCCTTCGATTGATGATTGCCGATTGATGACTTTTGATTGTTGAAGTGACGAAACGCCAATTCAACATCCAATCAGCACTCAAAAATCAACAATCATCAATCGGCAATCAAACCCCTTAAAGTTTTATCTGTAAGACGGGCGACACTAGGCTTAGGGGCTGTGAGGACGGTTAGCACTCGTGGCCTTCCCGTCCCTTGAACCAAGGCTATCAAACCAAACGGCTTATTGCATAGCTCCGTAAACCTCGACTTCGATATAATGATTCATATCGCTGGAGGTGCTGCCATTGCTGTAGAGGCGGACGTAGCGGCCCTTGGCGCCCTTGCCATCGGCGATGAGACCGAAACGGCTTTCGACATAAGGATTGTCGGAACCTTTGCCCATTTTGCTGACGTTTTCGTAGTCGTTGTTATAGACAGTGGTGGTGGCGTCAGGGGCGAATTTCGGATCATCAGAGACTTGGATGACCACGCCTTTGTAGGCGCGCTTCTGTGAGTGATAGTGCCAGACGCAGATGGCGTTGATGGCGGCGGATTTTTCCAAGTCGATCTGAACCCATTGTGGGCCTTCTTCGAGTTCGACGAAATAGCCTTCGCCGGCCTGCTTGTCGCCGTCGGTGATGAGCTTGAGTTCGCCGATGATCGGCTCCTCGCCACTGCCGGTGACCTTCTTGCCTTTCGATAGAAGCACGGCGTCCTTGGGCACGAGAAAGGTGGGCTCCTTGTCAGGGACAGGCACCAGATTGGGCACGGTCATGGCCTTGGGAGTGCCTTCGATGAGTTCGGGCGGATACTCGATGGCGAGAGGCACGCCACCGACGGTGCCGCCGCTGCTGTTGGTACCGGCAGAATTTTTCTTGTCACCACAACCGGTGATGAGCAAAGCGGAGGCGCTGGCGAGGATGGATACGATTAGTTGGTGTTTCATACGCTGAGTTGTTCGGGAGTGAATACGATCGGTAGCTGGCTGAGGGCGGATGGATTGACCCAGTAAATCGGCGCTTCGCTCATGAAGGCGTGGCGGGCGTCGCAAGTGAGCTTGGCCTCGCCGCGCACGGCTGCAAAGAAATTTTCCAAATGGGGTTGGTGAGGTGGCTTGTTGAGTTCGCCGGGCAGCGAGAAGCCCTCGGGTGGGGCCGACACGCGCGAATCGACCACACCGCCGGCAGCAGGAGCCACCCACGTAGCGGCTTTGCGGCCGAGCAACCCGCGTTGCACGAGGCGATCCCAGGAGAGGGGGATTGGCTTATCGGGCTGTGGCGCGCTTGGATCCTTGGGGGCAGGGCTGGCTTCTTTGAAAATCTCGGTGAACGCCGAGTTTTCCGAAATCTTGATCGTGCCTTCGGTGCCCATGAACGACTCCCAGTATCCGCCGCCAGCGCTAGTGGTGGTAAGCACTTGATAGAAAGCGCGCACCTGGCCCTGCGGTGTGTCGTATTCGAAGAGCGCCATCACATTATCGAAATGCTCGCGTTCCTTGAAGTAGCTGTTGCCGCCGGTCGCGTACACCGACTTGGGCGTGGTGCCGAGGAACCAGTTGAAGATATCGATTTGATGGGCGCCGAGGTCGGAGATGGCGCCGCCGGACAGGTCGCGGAAGAAACGCCAATTCATGAACTGGTGCATGTCCTTGTAGCCGTACTTGGCTAGAATGTCCTGGCTGATCTTCAGATTGGGATTGTATGCAATGTTCTGCGATGACTTCACCGCGCGATTCCACTGGCCGTTGACGTTGACGATCTGGCCGCAAATTTTGCTGCCGTTGATCAATTGGTCGAGGGTGAAGCGGTAGCGCGGGTTGCTGCGGCGCTGGTGGCCGATTTGGCACAGCTTACCGCTTTTTTCCATGGCCTTGACCATGGCGCGGGCGCCGTCGATGGTGTTGGACATCATCTTCTCACAATAGACGTTGAGGCCAGCCTCGAGGCATTTCACCGTGTGCGGCGAGTGCCAGAAATCCGGGGTGGCGATCACCACGGCATCCAGGCCCTTTTCGGTGGCCAACATGTCATCGATGTCGGAATAGGCCTTGGGCTTGTGTTTTTGCAAGGAAGTAACGCGGCCGACCGACCCTTTGCGGTTGTAGTCCCAGATATCGCACACCGCTTGGAAGTGCAGGCCGGGAATGTTGCGCATCGCATCAAACAGGACTTGGCCTTGCTTGCCTTGGCCGACGAGCGCGACGTTGATTGCGTTAGACGGGCTGCCGGCCGTCGCGGCACGCAGGAGGCCAGGGGTGCCGAGCACCAGGCCCGCGCCGACGCCGACGGCGGTTTTTGCGAGGAAATCGCGCCGGTTGATCGATGAAGGAGGAGTTTCCATATAAGGTACAGGGCTATGGGATTACCATTTTTTCAGCAGGCAGAGGCGGTTGTACTTGGCGAGCATCAGCGCCATGACGACCAGGACCATGTGGATGCCGAGCCAGGCGATGCCGGAGTCTTCCTTGATGAGGATGAGGCCCCAGGTGAGGCTGATGTAGAGCAAGCCTAGCAAGAAGAGCGAAGTGCGGCTGGCAATGCCAAACAAAATCATGAAGCCGAGTACTAACAATGCCGGGCCGAGCACCACGTTATAGATATTGAGCATCACCGGCTCCTCCAAGAATTTTGCCCACGCGGCGGGCGCATCGGCGAGCTTTTCTCCGCTGAATTTGCCGCCCAGCGATTTGTAGCACTCCTTGATCCCGGTTTCGATCGGAGCTGGCAGGCGCATCAGCGGCTCAGTGGCAAATTTCTTGAATAGCCCCTCCGGCACACCGTGGTAATGGCTGAGCGCGTATTCCTTGAGGTTGGTGGCGGCGGTGAGCCCGTAGCCATTCGGCTTGCCGTCAATCGCCACGGGTTGATCGGACCCGACAGTGCCGACGTATTTTTCCAGACCGGTTTGGATAGTCCGCACGGCGAGCCAAATGCGCAGCAAGAATGCGCCATAGAAGAGCCCCAGATCGGTGCCAGGGCAGGCCTTGCAGCTGGCCGTGGAGTCGGTGGCTTTACAGCAGTCAGTGGAGTCGGTGGTCATGGTGTGGCTTGATTTGGTGGATTGGAGTCAATGGCGGCGGCAGGCATGATGGCTAGGCGTGATAGCAGGGCTTGTCAACCGTGGAAGCAGGTCTCTGCAGCGGTAGCCACACCCATTTTCTCGCTGCACCCGGCGCAGGGAGCTTGGCTGGAAGGGGCAATAATGATTGACATGAGACCATAAATACGCTGCGGCAAGCGTCGATTTTTCATTCATCCGGGTTAAATTTGCCTGCCTCCCGCCAGATCGGGCTTGCCCTCGCGGTCGTTTGAACGCATCAACAGTCCACTCACCAGCTCCCAGTCCCCGTTCAAAACCCAAAAGTTAAAAATCCCCCCCGTCCGACGCCATGCCGCTTTCTGCGCTAGATTTGTTCACCATTGGCATTGGTCCCTCCTCATCGCACACGGTCGGACCGATGCGCGCCGCCGCCCGCTTTGTGCAACAGTTGCAGGCCGATGGCTTGGCTGCGCAGGTGGCCCGCTTACATTGCGAGTTGTACGGCTCGTTGGCCGCTACCGGCAAAGGGCACGGCACGGACACCGCGATTCTGCTAGGTTGGCTCGGTGAGGAGCCCGAATCCATCGTGATCGCCAGCGTCGCGGCGCGGCTCCAGACGATTCGCCAAACCAAGCAGCTGCCGCTGCCATGGGGCGCGAGCATCGGCTTCGATGAGGCGCGGGACCTGAGTTTCAAGCGGCTCAAGCCGTTGCCGCTGCATCCCAACGGCATGCATTTCACCGCGCTGGATGCCCATGACGTGCCGCTGGCCGACGCGGTCATCTTCTCGACGGGTGGCGGATTTATTGCTAGCGAGGAGGAATTGCAGCATCCGCCGCACAGTTCGGTGGTGTTGCCGCATCCGTTCACCTCCGGTGAGGAATTGCTAGATCGATGTGCCGCCCACGCTCTATCCATCAGCGAGCTGATGTTTTGCAACGAGGCGGCGTTTCGTCTGCAAACCGAGACATGCGCCCGCCTCGACGCCATCTGGCAGGCGATGCAGGACTGCGTCAAGCGGGGTTGCGCCCAGAGCGGCACGCTGCCCGGCGCGCTCAAAGTGCGCCGCCGCGCCGGCACTATCTATCAAAATTTGCGCGATCACGCCGAAGGTGCCCTAGCCGATCCTCTGACTATTCTCGATTGGGTCAATCTCTACGCCCTCGCCGTTAATGAGGAAAACGCCGCCGGCGGCCGCGTGGTCACCGCCCCCACCAACGGCGCGGCCGGGATCATCCCCGCCGTGTTGCACTACGCGGTGCGCTTCCGCCACCCGGTGCATCAGGATGGCGTGCACCGGTTTTTTCTCACTGCCGGGGCCATCGGCCAACTCTACAAACGCAACGCCTCGCTCTCCGGCGCGGTGGCCGGCTGTCAGGGCGAGGTGGGCGTCGCCTGTTCGATGGCCGCCGCCGGCCTCGTCGAGTATCTCGGCGGCTCGCCCAAACAAGTCGCCAACGCCGCGGAAATCGGCATGGAGCACAACCTCGGCCTGACCTGCGACCCGATCGGCGGACTGGTCCAAATCCCTTGCATCGAACGCAACGCCATGGGCGCGGTCAAAGCGATCAACGCTGCCAGACTGGCGATCGCTGGCGATGGCACCCACGTGGTATCCCTCGACAAGGTGATTCGCACCATGCGCGACACCGGCCGCGACATGCACGCCAAGTATAAGGAAACCTCGCGCGGCGGCCTCGCGGTGAACGTGGTGGAGTGTTAGGGAGGCGGGCACTCATACCATCGCTAAAAATTAAGCCGACGGTGTAGTGTTACGAACCGGTGAAGGAAGAGTCTCAAAGTCTAAATTCGAAGGTCAGCTCAGAATTCGCGGTTCATTGACTTTAGACTTTCAGACCTTCGACTTTCAGACCCATGCGATTCAGTTTCAGCATTTCAGCTTTTACCCAGCCCTACTTTCCCCCCGCACCCCCTTTTCCCCGTCCACCGGACAGGAGGCCGAGTTGCAAAATGGCCACAACCCTGAGACCCGTGGAAGGCATGTGTGCTCCAGGGAGAGGAGGCAATCGGAATGCGTTAGAGACAGGGTTCAATGGCCCGCCTGCGGGAAATATTAACCCTGCCAGCATGAGAGTTTTCCACACCGATCAATGAAACCGCCTAACACTGAGGCAGGTTCAGGTGACAGGTGTTGGTGATTTTCAGACCCCCACGCGCAAATCCCTGGCAGTCCACAGCAGCCCCTTCGCGCCGCTTCCGCTGCCCCTCATCGTCCGCGCACCATCCTTGCGCTTGGCGCTAAACCGCTCCCTCGCCCGCGCAAACGCCTCGTT
>WBXE01000024.1 GCA_008932955.1 Verrucomicrobiota bacterium | reverse complement strand
CAGCACCCTCACCCCGTCCACAAAAAAATCCACCACCTGCCGCTCAAGTGCGCCAAGCTCACTCACACCCCGTATCCCGTTCTCTGCCAGGCGGCTCATCGCGCCGACTTTACCCGCTGCCGCGCTTTGTTCAAACTTTTTTGAACAAAGCGCCCGCAATTCTCACCGCACCCGCCTTGCGGCTTGCGGTGCCCGGGTTTTTCGCCATGGCCACGGCAGATGGCACTCCCGCAGGCACGCCCAAATCCCAATGCCGGGGCAGTCATCGCCCACACTGCCGAGCTGGCGGAGCCACACACCGCCACCCCGGGGAAAAAATCACCGAATCGAAAATTTTAATAGACAGCGAATGGATTTAGTGTCATTACTACTGGCATGACCCTTGAGCAACTCACCGAACGCGCCAACGCGCGGCTGGCCGAACTGGGACTGGACCAGATCGGGGACGGGCGAATTTCGGCGCGCTTCAACACCCGCAACGTGCGCTTTTTGCGCCAGGCCGGGGTGATCTCCAAGCCCGATGGCCACGGCCCGGCCGCCCGCTGGAATGAGAACCACCTCCAGCAACTCGTCACGGCCCGGGCGTTGCAGGCCCGCGGGCTATCCATCACCGAGGTGCAGGAGCGCATCCAAGGGCTGGACTCGGCCAGCCTGCGCACGCTGGAGGCGGAATCCCTGCAAATCCCGGACGATGCACCTGACATCCCGGCCTGCTCGTCATGGCAGATTGCGCCGGGTTTCATCCTGGTGAGCACCCGCCGCCAAATCATCCCGCCCGCCAAGCTCGCCCAAATCCAACGCATTCTCCACACACCCTGATGAAATCACCAAGCAATCCCGCAGAAGAAGCCGCCGATCGCCAAGTCACCGGTCTGTTTATCTATGCCAACGGCATGCGCCGCGTCCCGTTGCCGCTTAAAACCATCGACGCCCGTTTCGAGGCCAGCGGCGACTGCGCCTCGGTCGTGCTCGAACAGATTTTCGAGTTTGAAGGCCCCAATCCGGTGGACGTCATCTACACGTTTCCCCTGCCGGAGAATGCCTCGGTCCACGATTGCCAATTGCGGGTCGGCTCCCGCACGGTGACGGCGAAAATCAAACCTCTGGCAGACGCGCGCCTGGATTACAAGAATGCCAAGGCTGCCGGGCACCGCGCCGCCCTCGTGGAAACCGTCCGCGACAATCTTTTCGAGTTGCTGCTCGGCAACGTCCAGCCCGGCGATGCCATCTCGATCCGCCTCGCCTTCATCGTGCCGCTTGCCGGCGAGTCGGCCCAGCGCCGCCGCCTGCGCATCCCCACCTGCCCAGGAGTCCGCTACATTCCCGGTGATCTGGTGGGCGCGGATGGTGCCACCGACTTGGTGCCCGACGCCGGTCGCCTCAACCCGCTGCGCATTTCCTCCGACGACCCCGATGCCGCCATTTTCTACTGCGCCGGCACCGTCCTCGGTGGAGCTAACATTGAGTCCCCATCCCATGAAATCCGAATCCTCCCGCCCGCGCCGGATGGTAAATTGGCCGTGCTGACCACCGCCGAATGCGATTGCCCGGACCGCGATTTCATCCTGACCTGGGAACCTCTAACCGCCCCACTTGCCCTGATGAATCCGGCGGACCCCGATTACCTGCTGTGCTCGATCCACGCCCCCGCCGATCTTCCCAACGAACGCGGTGCCCGCGATGTCTTTTTCCTGCTGGATGCTTCGGGCAGCATGTCCGGCACCAACTGGTTTGCTCTTGTGGAGGCGTTCGGACTCGCGCTGGCGGGTCTATCCGCCCATGACCGCGTCTCGGTGGACTTGTTTGAAACGCTGCTGCATCCCATCAGCCAGGGCCTGCTGGACGCCCACAGTCCCAAAGCTCTCAATCTTCCCGCTCGTCTCCGCAAACACAGACCCTGCGGCGGCACCGAATTCACCGACGCTTTCAAAGAAACCATCGCCAAGGCCCGCGAGGCCCGCCGACCGGTGATTGTCGTCATCACCGATGGCCAGTTCGGCGATGAGGCTCGCGCCAGTGCCATCGCCGCAAACTCCGACATCGAAGTCCACACCATCGGCATCGACGCCAATGTCAATGAAACCGCGTTGCGGAAAATCGCCCGCCGCACCCGTGGCACCTGCTCGCTGTGTGTTCCCGGCGAAGACCTCGACGTGACGATCCAACAACTCATCGCCAACTTGCTCAGCCCCGCCGTCGACCGCATCACCGCCAGTGATGGCTGGAAACCGGTCGGCAACCTCCCCGCGCTGCGCCCAGGCCAGGCCGCGCTCGTCCCGTTCCGCAACCCGGCTTTCACTGATGAATCCGGCCCGGCAGCCACCAGCGTGGATCTTGAACTCAAATTCACCGACGGCAGCCTGCGCGTCATTCATTTGCCGATCCGCGCCACCGCCGGCCGAGCCCCCACACTGCTGGCCGCCAAAGCTGAAATCACCGCCCTCCTGGATGCCGGCAATGATCGCGAGGCCGTCGTCACCGCCTGCCGCCACAACCTCCTCTGCGAAGGCAGCGCTTTTGTCGCTTGGGATGAGACAGAAAAAGTCGCCATTGCCAGCACCTTGTTCGAACAACCGGCCATGGCGGTGGGCGAGCAAGGAGTGTGCTATAAATTGGCCACAGGCCCGGCTCCTCGCTATTCCGAACCCATGCATCTAATCAACCCGGCGCGGCGTTCGTCACCTCAAAGGCACTGCTCATTTGCTCGTATCTTTGACCCCCTCATGCCCAAGCCGGCGAGTCAGTGGTTGCTGGACCACCCCGAGCCCGTGCCCTTGTTCGATCCGCTGCGCTGGACCGTGCTGCTGGGGGGCACCCTCATTCCGTGGGCCCGAGAAAAGGACATAAACATGACCCTCCTCGTCAAGGCCCTGCGCCAACTGGAGGCCCTCGGCACCAACATGAAAAAGCACCCCAAAGCCATGGCCATCCTGCGCAAACTCATGGCCAAAGCGCCTCCCCAAGTGGCGCAGGCCATCGAGGACTTCTGTCTTGCGGAGGAAGCCGCCATCACCGCCCGTGCATCATTGGAATGAGGCCGACAGGTATATCCAAAGCCATTGATACGAAAACACGCATCCCGCTAGAATACCCCATTCATGAACGAACCCGATCTGAATATCCTGCGCCTCGCCGCGGTGGGTGATCCGCCCAATACCGACAGTACAAGCCCCAAGGCGCTGGCTGAAGGGAAAACAGGCTTCCAGCCTGTGAGGGAAGACAGCGCTTCCAGCCTGTCTGCGCATGAACCCCCAGGCTTAAAGCCCGTCGGCAATGACAGGCAAGATGCCTGTCCTCAAACGTGTGACGACTTCGGCAGGACCGCCCTGCATGAGGCGGTGGCGGCCGGACACGATGAGATCCTGCGCGCCTTGCTAGAAGCCGGTGCCGATCCGAATGCCGCCTGCCATGACGGTTGGACCCCGTTGTGCGAGGCCTCCAAATTCAGTCAGTCACGGGCAGTTCGTCTGTTGTTGGACCATGGGGCGAGGCAGGATCTTCCGCGCCCATGGGCGGCCTACAACGCCGCCCTCCGTTTTGATGCCGACACCGAAACATTCGCCTCGCTGCTCGCCGGGTTGTCCCCGGATGCTCTCGACAAGGATGGCGGACCAACACTGGATGTGCTCGTCCGAAAGAACCGGGCGGATGTGATTTTATTGCTAATTCGCTCGGGCGCATCCATCCAAGTGACCAGTGACGAAAAATGCCCACTCCTCGCGCTCGCCTTGGTGGATTCCAACGATGAGACGGTCAGCGTGCTGCTCGACGCGCTTGCCGGAAAACTCTCGCAGAAGGCGTTGGCGAATGCCTTGTACCTAGCCTGCCAAAGGACCTTCAAGGATGTCGGTCAGCCCATCACGGGAATTATCCAACAACTCCTGTCGATGGGGGCCGCCCCACATTTGCCGGGTTTCCGGAGATCGAGCATGCTTTACCAAGCCTGCCTGTATCGACATGGGTGGTTGATCGATCTCATCATCGGCGACGCTGATATACCCAAGGAAGTTTACGCATGGGTCATGGAGGGCGCATTCGATACAAAGAACCGGCCGTGATTTGAAGAGGGCTGGTAGGGGTAGTTAAAACCAGAATAAGATCTATACATGCCTTTCCAATCCGTTAAAATAGTCAACTGAAGCCCGCCGCCGTCCCTGCCCATTTTTCGTCGCCATCCTGCCCGTTTTTTATGACACAACTTTCCACCGCTTGCTTGAAAAATTCGGTCATTTCTGATAGTATAAGCCCCAGCCTGAGTGGCAACGGCCAAACTTACCCCAGCTCACGATCCGGACCTTTCCGCGAGCACGCGGCCGGATTGCCATCTCAGCGAATTGAGCCCCTGTTGATTTAAAACAGGCCTCCGTCTCCACGATTTCGTCCCCGCGCTTTCCGGCGCGAACGTCCCCTCGTGCCCCGGTTGAAAAACCGGTGCCGTTCCATCCCAGTACCCTCACGCCCATGCCTCTCATGCCCTTGCCCCTCCTCAGACCTGCCCACGAACGGAATGATGTAATAAACAGTAGAATCCACTTGGGCATGACCTCGCCCCAAATGCCTGCCCACGAACGGAATCTGGAACTCTTCAAGCGCATCGAAAGCGCCGAAAATCACCTCGCCGAGCTTCAAAAGAATCCCGGCCACGCATCCGGCGGACTCCGCCACTGGCATAGGATTGCCAGCGATGCCAGGAACGACCTGATCATGGCCAACCAGGGACTGGTGGCTGCCATGGTCGGCAAATACGCGAAATTCGGGCTGGAAAAAAAAGACCTGATGCACGAGGGCACCATCGGCTTGATCAAGGCCATCGAGAAGTTCGATTACCGTCGCGGCTTCAGGCTATCCACCTATGCCACGCCATGGATTCAACAGGCAATGAGCCGTGCCATCTCCAAGCAGGCGCGCACGATTCGCATTCCGGAGGGCCAACTCAAGGCGCTCCGCGAGCTAAAAGTCGTGGTGGAGCGGCTTTGCAAGGATTTCAGCTATGAGCCATCGGCCGAGGAGATTGCCTGGGCGATGGATCTGCCGCTTGGCCGGGTCCGTTCCCTGCTCGCCATGGACCGGCAGACCCTTTCGATGAATGCCCTGGTCGGAGATGCGGATGGAGCGACGATCATCGACTTCATTGCAGACCCTTCTGTCGTTCATCCGGCGGAATCCATGGACACTTCCGTCCACTTGAAATGGCTCCATGACGCCGCCAAAATGCTGACCCATCGCGAACTCGCGGTGCTCAAGCTGCGCTTCGGCCTCGGCAACGAATGCAAGCACACGCTGGAGGAGATTGGATCCGAATTTGGGATTAGCGGCGAACGGGTCCGCCAGATCCTGGCGGACGCTGTGGAAACAATCCGGAGTTTTGTTAAATCCAAGGGGCAGTCCAAGCCGGTGATGAACAAGATGACTGCCGCCGCCAATCCGTGTGGCGATGCGGCAGCTCCGGCGTCCACGACCTCTGGAAAACCGAAGACCGCCGGCTTGGCCATGCGTTCGGTCGAGAGCAACCCCAACCACCACATCTGGAACAACAACGGCATTTGGTTCTGCAACCTCATGGTCAAATCCGCTGCCGGTCAAAGCAAACGCATCCGCGAATCGCTGCATACCAAAAATGTGGATGAGGCGAGAATGCGCCGGGACGCGATGATCCGCCTCCACAGCACCCAGAGTTCCATCGCCGCCTAATACATCAAAAAACCTCTTCTTTCATGCGAAACACCCAAGAACACCAAGAACCTGCCTATGGCGACGACGATGACCGGAGCCAACCCGCCGTGGCGGCGGACAGCCATGGCGACCCGGAGCGGCTGTATTTCCGCCAATTGGGCAAGGGCACTTTGCTGACCCGCGAGCAGGAAGTCAAAATTTTCAAACGCATGGAGAGCGCAGATACCGGGGTGGCCGATCAAGCCAAGCGGGAAATGATCGAGGCCAACCTCCGCCTGGTGGTTTTCATCGCCAAGAAATACGCCAACCGCGGCATGCCATTCCTCGATCTGATCCAGGAAGGCAACATGGGACTGATGAAGGCTGTCGATAGATTCGAGTACCGCCTCGGCTACAAGTTCTCCACTTATGCCAGTTGGTGGATCCGCCAGGCGATCACCCGCGCGATCGCCGATCAGGCGCGCACGATCCGCATCCCGGTTCACATGCTCGGGATGATCCACAAGCTGATGCGCGTGCAAGGACAACTCCTTCAGGAAATCGGCCGCGAGCCGTCGCCGGAGGAGCTCGCTGCAGAGATTCATCTTCCCGTTCAACGCGTCAGCTCGGTACTCGATATGCTCCGTCAGCCGGTCTCGCTCAATGCACCAGTCGGAAATTCGCTGGATACCACCATCGGAGATTTTATCGAAGACAAGTCCGCCCAAAATCCGATGGCGGAAGCCGGCTTCTCGATGCTCAGGGAGAAACTCAGGAATGTCCTTGGCACATTGACCGGGCGTGAACGCGAGGTGCTCGAACTACGCTACGGCTTCAAGGACGGCCAGCGTCGCACGCTCGAAGAGGTGGGCCGTCAATTCCGCGTCACCCGCGAGCGGATCCGCCAGATCGAAGCCAGGGCGATGAAGAAACTCCGTCACCCCAGCAGAATTCGCGAGTTGGATGGATTCACCGACGCCGCTTAGAAAAAGGTTCCTGTTATGACACAACTCAAAAAAATCACCTTGGGAAAAACTGCCAACCGGTTATCATGCTGGAGCTTATGTCTAACACTCCGATCCTGAATACCCCAGTCGAAGCTTATCAATACGCGCTCAGCCAATGGGAAGCGTTCAACGCCGCCACCTCATCGCCCGATCTGTGGGACTGGTTCTGGTCAGAAGAAACGTCCTCACCCGGAGAAATTTCCAAGCTCCTGCGCCTGCTTCCCGCCGCCGAGCGAACTCCCGTCGCCTTCGGGATGTTCTTCATGGAAGCCAGCGCCTGGACACCCATCGAACAGACCGTGTTTCTGGGTGAGTTCATATCTGGCCCGACATCGCTAGAACGCCAACTCCTCGAAGCTGCTGCCCGCGGCGCTTTGACTTTCCCGGATAACCTGCCGCTGACTGTGGACGAGTATCCAAGCCGCATTTGGCAACGCGCCCAAGCCACGCAAGCACCCGCCCGCCTAGTCGGAGCCGCCTGCCGGGCAGTCAATTCGATGGTGAGCTTGCTGGAAGGATATGCGAATTTTCCCGTGCCTGACAAAAAAGCTGATCTCATCAAACTTCAACGCGGTGAATCGGTATTTTTTCAGGTGTCGGCAGGGGAATTGCCCGCTGCTCTTGATCTTGTGGCGCTCACCCAACCCACGTTCAGGGATCTGAAAACGCGCGTCTACGAAAGGATTCGGACCGACATTATCTCAGGCAAGATACAGCTATTCAAACCCATGCTGCCGGCAATTTCGGCCTGGATATCAATGGACGACCCCTCCGAAAAGGCCTCCTTGATTGATGGTCTGACAAAGGAAGTCGGCATGGAGCAATTGCTACAAAAGAACGACGGCACCTCACGCACCCATATTCAACGTCTCGGTTGCTTTATGTTTCGCATCGGGCAACGCGGCCTGGCCCTCCGCTGTGCCAAATCCATCAGACTGTCACCGTCGTCGGACGGGTGGCAGCACCAGGCGCTTGCCAACATCCCGCACACCCGCATCCGCAATGCCATCATCAACATGACCCCCGCCGCAAACGCCGACGCCTGGCTGCACAATCCCGCAATGGCCTGCTCCGCCATGTCGCGCCCGCTGTGGCTCAATGGCACGGTCGGCCGTGTGCCCGAGCTCACCGCCTTGTTCGCTCACGCTGCTGACTTCCCGTGGCTCGCCCCCCGCCTCTATGATGTTTTCCAATGGCATCTTGCTATATCTAACATGCACGAGGAACTTCTCGCCGTAGAGGCCTTCGCACCCGATTCGGCGGTCGGCCTGTCGACCCCGAAAGAACAATGAAACCGCAGATAATGAATGGTTTACGTATCTTATGGCATTCACCTTCTGAGTTAGCCTGATGATTGATAGACTAGGAATATCTTATCCGTGCAATCCTCTTCAATCCGTGAAATCAGTGGTTAAAAACGCCGCTGCTGCCCTTTCCATTTTCCTTATACCCCAGCCATCCCAACCCCACCATGAGACACCGCAGAAAAGCAACCACACCCTGTCCGTTCGCCATTGGCTCCAGGATCCGCCCCATCGCCAATTTCGAACACCACGACTACCGCCGAGGCGAGAGTTATGAAGTGACCTCTGTCGATTGCAACGACTCCACCCTGCAGGCCCGCGACGAGCACGGTCAAACCGGCAGATGGATCCGCTGGTGCGACTGTGAGGCCACCTCCGACATCGGTTGGGAATGGCTCAAGGGCCAACTCTCCGCCGAAGCTCTGGAACTCCTGGCCGCTTTCGACGGCTTGCAAATGCTCAAGCTCCGTCCGGATATCCGCATCGCCCTCATCCAGCAAGCGACGTCCCTCAAGGAACGCATCCTCACCGCCAGTCAGGCTGTGGAAACCCCAACCACCAATTCCTAACCCATCATGCAACCCGCACCCATTGGCACCCGCATTCAAATTACGGCTAACCACAACCATCACAACTACCAGATCGGCAGCGTCCACCGCGTCCATCAGGTGGACTCCGACGGCACTCTCAAGGCCATTGATGACCTGGGCATTGAGGGGGATTTTCTGGCTTGGAAGGACTGCGAACCGGTCGGCCTGGGCTGGGAATGGATCCGCCAGCACCTCGACGCCCGCTCGCTGGATCTCCTCAGTGCCTTCGTCGGTCTCCAAAACCTCCGCCTCCGCGAGAGTGTGGAAACCCAAGTTATCACGTCCCTTCCCAACCTGGCTGAAACCATTCTCAGGCTCATCCCCGAGGTGGAGGCCGCTTTGGAAATCTGCAAACCCACAGCCCAAAATACTGACGATGATGACATGTGCGGCCTAGAGCTCGCCGACGGCACGTGAGCCCTGCGCAAGCGCGCAAGAATATCTGTCGCTTTGTAGCGGCGCGTCTATTGAAAGAGCCCAACATCCAACATCCAACATCCAACATCCAAAATCCAAAATCATCCCCCCATGCCATCCATCCTCAATAAATCATCCGTCGCCGTGTGTCTCCGTGGTTTCAACACCGTGGAGATGGAAAAAGCCAGTGCATTGCTCAGCGCACGCGGCCACCGCGTGGTCCGCTCACTCACCGCCGCCCAATGCGTGGTGGCCGGGCCGGACGCGGACAACTCGTTGTTGGAAAGTTCGCTCAATCACGGCCTGAAAGTCACCCCGTGGAATGCCATTCTGGAAGAACTCCGCGATGGCAAACTCTTGGAAACCATAGGCTCAGCAGGCGACGCGCCACTCGCTAAAACCACGGCATTGCCCCTAATCCGCAACGATGGTGACACGCGTATCATGTTAGATTTCACTCTTCCCGCTGAGGTGGATTGTGCGGAGGCAGATCGCAAATTCGTGCCACGTGCGGAGCGTTTCGCCGGCTTGTGTTTCGATCAGGCGTTTGTCGAAACCCTCCACGCCGTGGCCACCGGCACGCGTCATGCCATGCCCGTGGCTCTGGAAGGGGTGACGGCCGCCTCCAAGACCACGGCAATCCTCTATCTATCACATTTGCTGAACCAGCCGGTCATCCGGCTCAACCTCAATGGTCAAACCGATCCGGGCGAACTGGTGGGGCGCTTCATTCCATCCGATCAGGGATGGAAATTCCAAGAAGGAGCACTGCCCGTTGCGATGCGCCGCGGCCACTGGTTGTTGTTGGATGAAATGAACTTAGCCGAACCTCAGGTGCTCGAACGCCTCAATTGTGCCTTGGAAGCCCCAGCCACTCTGGTCCTCAGCGAAGGCCATGGCACAGTCTTCGGTCCGGGCGGCGATGTGGAAGTTTCTCCCGACTTCCGCTTGCTCGCCACCCTCAACCCGGCTGAATACTCGGGTCGCAGCGTGCTGAGCCCCGCCTTCCGCAACCGCTGGCTCATCTGGCACCAGGCACAAGCCCCCGACGAAGCTGCCACCTTGGCCATGCTCCGCACACTGGTCCTCGGCGAACAACCGCTCGTGCATTGGAAAGGCCAGTCGTATCGGGCAGATTCCCTCACTCCGCTCTATCCACAACTCCAGTCCCTGCCTGACACCGAGGAACTGCTTGCCCGCCTGGCCATGTTTCATGCCACCGTCGCCAAGGCAGCTGGCACTCCAGGCACCACACCCGGTCTCGCCCGCCACCGCCGCGAGCGCGACACATTCACTCGCCGCAATCTGCTCGCCACCCTCCAACTTTGCGCCGGGCACTCCGCCGCCAACTCCACCGAAGATCTCCGCGCCACCCTCGCCGCCGCACTCCAACAAATGTACCTCAACCGCTACCCCGATGCCGCCGACCGCAAAGCCATCCACACCCACCTCCGCGCCGCCGACCTAGCATAGCGCCAGCAGGCATCTTTCTCAATAACCGATAACAAACAGCCATAACCCTGAAAAGGACGATGGAAACCACGGATTGCACGGATGACACGGATAATGGAAGAGTTGACCCTATCGCGGCATTCGACTTTTGGGTGAGCTTAACGCTTGATAAATCAGATCTATCTTATCCGTGTAATCCTCTTCAATCAGTGTAATAAGTGGTTAGAAATGGCACTACTACCGTTTCCATCTCTATTTTCAAGATAACCAGACGCAAAGCGCCACCTCATGCTCCCAGAACTCCAATCCCTCGCCGCTCTTGCCTCTTCCTGCCCCGATGTGGTCCTGCAAGTCGGCGTGGGGGATTGCAACTGGTCCTTTAACTGGGCCGCCCGCATCATCACGGTCAACCCGATCGATCTGGCGCTGCGCCCGCCGGATTACTGCCGCGGGCTGATCCTCCACGAGTCGGCCCATGCCGCGTTGACCCGCTTCGGCGACATCGTCCCCTCGGAGATCTATCAAGCGAACATTCACCCCTTGCTCAACGTGATCGAGGACTGCCGGATAGAGAACTGGCTGCAACAACGGTTTCCGGGCTGCCGGCCGTGGATCCGTTTGTACAACGACCGCATTCTCGGCAGTATCTCCGATTCAAACCGCCAGCGTCTCGCCGCCGATCCGGCCGGCGGGTTTCTCGCGGGTCTGCTGGATCATTGGTGGAATGAATCCTCCGTGCTCACCTTGCACCCGGAGTCCCAAACCGCCCTCACGCAAGTGATGCCGCATTTCAAACAAGCCATCGCCGCATTTCCAAGTCCCGAGTCGCCGGATGCCACGCGCACCCGCCAACACTATCACTCGCATCCGGTATCTATCTGTTATTGCGCACAGGATCATGACTCCGAACCATCATCCGCCGAATGCATCATCCGCATGTTGCAACACCGCGTGTGGGTCATCATCTGGCAACACATCGTCCCGGTGTTCCTGCGTCTCCTCGATCACCCCGACAGCGAACCCACCCGCCAGGCAATCGCTCAACGAGCCTTGGAGAACGCCCAAGCCGCAGCAGCACCCGCCGATCCTCGTCGACCATCCAGCGGAGAAATCAAACATTCCCATCGCCCCAGCACCGGTCGCGGCCAACCCGGTGATGCCAATCTAACCCTTGCCACTGGCACCTCAGGTGCCTATGCCCGAGAACTCGCCAAGCACGCCGCACTTATCGAAACCTGCGCCGCCACCTTGTTGCAACTCATAACTGCCGATGCCCGCCCCAAGCGCAGCCGCTTCCACCGCTCCGGCCACGCTCTCGACTTGCGCGTCGCCATGCAATTTGAGGCCGACCCGCGCCAACACGAACGCCTCTGGCAACGCGTCAGCCTGCCACGCCGCCCCGACCCGGCATTCGTACTTCTCATCGACGGATCCGGATCGATGGCGGGGCCACGCGCCGAGGCCACCTTTGCCGCGCTCGTCGTCTTGCGCGAAGTCTGCCTGCGCCTCGGCATCCCTCTCACTATCATCGCTTTCGCCAGCGACGCCCAACTCATCCAATCCGCCGACGCCCCGGACTCAACCGCCGTCCAAGCCCGCCTCGCAGGTTTGTTGGCACCGTGCGGCGGCACCAACATCAACCCGGCGCTCGATATCGCCACCCATCACCTCAACCAATGCCCCAACCGCCACCGCCACCTGTGGATCCTCAGTGATGGCGACACCCGCGATCCGGATGAAGCACGCACGAAACTCCGCAGCATCCGCCGCGACGGCGTCCGCGTGCACGGTCTAGGCCTCGGGCCGGAATCCACCGAAATTGCCGACCTCATTCCCGGTTCTCCCACCAATCTAACTCCCAATCAACTCCCCGCCGTTCTCGCTAGACTCCTCCAATCCCAAGTCGCCGCCCGCCACTGAATTGAAACGCTGGAAAATGGCGATGGAGCTTGCCTGAATCCATCCTGATCCACTAGTAAGAACCAACCCCAACCCCATCCTCATGCCCATCACATTCATCCACACCGCCGACTGGCAGCTTGGCAAACCCTTTGCCCGGGTGAGCGATGTCGCCAAACGCAGCCGCCTTCAGAACGAACGCTTTGAGTGCCTCAAACGTGTCGCCGCCGCAATCAAGGAACACCAGGCAGCCTTCGTATTGGTCGCGGGCGACCTGTTTGATAGCCCGAGTCCGCTCAATGCCACGGTCGCAAAAGCCTGTGAGGCCATCGGCGCAATGGAGGTGCCGGTATTGGTCATCCCGGGAAACCATGATCACGGTGGAGCGGGCAGTTTGTGGGAGCAGCCGTTTTTTATCCGCCAGAAAGAGCAGCTCGCCCCCAACCTCCGCCTCCTGCTCACCCCGGAACCCGTGCTCTTGGATAGCGCCATCATCTTCCCGGCCCCACTGATGCGGCGGATGTCCCTGGTCGATCCCACCTCATGGATCCGCAGTGCTTTCGACGCCGCCTCGTTTCCAGCCGACCTACCGCGAATCGTTCTGGCTCATGGCAGTATTCAAGGATTCGGCGCGGCCCAGGACGACGAGGACGAAGCCCCCGGCTCACCTAACATCATCGATCTTTCCCGCCTCCCTGTTGCGGAAATCGATTACATCGCACTCGGCGATTGGCATGGCACCAAACAGGTGGGGGCAAAGGCCTGGTATTCCGGCACGCCTGAAATCGACCGCTTTCCCAAGGGAGATAACAACAACCCCGGCAACATCCTCGTGGTAAAGTCCGGCCGCGGGCAAGCTCCCCTAATCGAAACATTGACCACCAGTCATTTTCGTTGGAATGAGTTGTCCTATAAGTTTTCAGAAGATGATAGTTTCGACGCGTTCCGCACCAAACTAGCGGAAAACATCGGCGCATGGGGGCAGGACAGCCTGCTGCGGCTGGTGCTTGTGGGCAACCTCGGCATCGAGGCGTCGCGCCTCTTGCAGGAATATCTGGTGGGGCTCGATGCCCGCCTGCTGCGCATCAAACTCGAAGACCGGGTCGGCATCGCCCCCACCGAAATGGAAATTCACGATCTCGCCTCCCGCCCGGGCGATCCTCTGGTGGCCACCGTTGCCAGCCAACTCATCGCCGCCATGGCCGGGGATACCGATGCAGGGATCGCCCGCATCGCCTTGCGCGAGCTTCACGCCGCGTGCGCCACCGCACTATGAACCGGCCATTATTACTAACATCTTACTCCGTCCTCCAATGAGAATCCTTTCCATCACCGCCCGCAATTACCGCCTTCACCGCGACCTCACCGTTGAACTCAACCCCTCGCGCAATCTAATCGGCGGACCTAACGAAACAGGCAAGAGCACGCTCGCCGAAGCCATGCACCGCGCCTTGTTCTGCCGCCACCGCACCGGCGGGGAGTTGCAACAGTCGATGCGTTCGGAAACCCACAACGGCCAGCCCGAAGTGAAGCTGGTGTTCGAAGTCGGATCCCGCACCTGGACCCTGGACAAACGCTTCTCCGGTCCTAACGGCATCATCCGCCTCGCATCCAATGACGGCACCAGCCTTCAAGGTGATGATGCGGAGGAGAAGCTCGCGCAACTTGTCGGCAATCAGGACGGGCCCGCCAACCGTCTCAGCGAACTCGCGACCCGCTGGGCTCACCTCTGGGTCTGGCAGGGGACCTCTGGCGATGACGCTGCCGCCCACGCTGCCAAGCGCAAGGATGAGCTGGTCCAGCGCCTGCAACAACAAGGCTTGGCCGCCGTCATGCAATCTCAAACCGATGAGCACGTCCGCGAAACCATTCGGGCATCCCACGACGCGATCTACAACAAAAACGGCAGCTTCAAGGCTGGTTCAAAACCGGACCTAGCTAACAAACAACTCGCCGCAGCGCAAGCCGACCTCGCCCGTGCGCTCGAACAAAAGCAGCGGCTCGAGACCGCCATTGCCGATCAGGAAGCCGCGGCCAGACTTCTAGCGGAGTCAGCGGCCGCGCTGCCCGGCTTCCGCGAACGCCTGTCTGCCGTTAACGCCTCCCTTGCCCAGGTCAGCGATCTGCGTGCCCGTGAGGAAATGGAAACCCTGCAGCACCGCAATGCCGTCGCAACCCGCGAGCAACTCGCCAAGGTGGACGCGCAAATCCTCGATCTCCGGCAAAAGGCTGCCGCGGCTCGCGAATCACTGATGCCCGCCGAAGCAAAACTTTCCATCCTAACTGATTATGAAGTCTCCGCGCGTACCACCGCCACCGCGGCCGACCATGCCCAGCGCTCTGTCTCGGAGGCCGCGCGCCATGCCCGCAAACTCCATGATTTCGCCGCGGCCTGCGTTTCCCATTTTGAAAAATCCGCCGTTTGCGCCGATCTAGCCACCAAGGCAGGCACGATCGCAGCGCTCACGCGAGATCTTGCTGAGGCTAACGGGGCTCTATCCAAGTTTCAAGTCATCACCGCCTCACACATCGAATCCCTGTACAATCTCAACACCCAGCGGCGTCTGGCTGAAGGCGCGCTGCAGGCCATTGCCGCCGGAGTCGAGTTGGTTGCCTCCGATCAAGCGGTTCTACTTGATGGCGAGGCGCTCACGTTGGGAGAGTCACGGGTGATCACCGAAGCCGCCGAGCTCACGCTCGGCACCGGCACCCGCCTGCGCATCCGCCCGGGTGGCGGAACATCCCTCGGGGAGTGCCGCCAAAAACTCGACGCCATCCGCCAAAAATTCGCCCAGGCCCTCGACGCACTCGCGGTCGTCGACATCAAGGAAGCCGTGGACACTTACGCCAAACGCGAGACCGTCGGGCAGCGGATCAGTGAGGTCGAGACCAAACTCCGGGCGCTGGATGCCAAGAAATTGCCAGATGCGCTCAGTGCTGCCACTGCAGCACAACTCGCCGCGCTCGCCGAAGTGGATCGTCGCCGCGCCGCGCTCGGGACGACTCTCGAACAACCCGGGCCGGACTCCCTCGAATCCGCCCGCGCCTGGATGATCCGAACCTCGGAAACTTTGGAGGAAAGCGAGCGGAAGGAAGCCCAGTTGCGGATCGATGCCGATGCCAGCCGTGCTTCCCACCAAGGGACAGTTTTGGCATTGCAAGCCCATCGCGAATCCATCGAGAAATCGCGCAGTGACCTTATGAGCCTCGAAGTTTCCGCCACCGCCCTCGAGGCAAATCACGGCGATGCCACAACCCGCCAGCAAACACTCGCGAACTCCAAAGCCGCCGAGGCCGCCGCCCGTGCGACCCTGGAAGCGACCGCCAAGGCGCTCGCCGATCTCAACCCGAAATCTCTAACCGACGAGCACGCCCGTCTCATCCGGGTGCTTGCCTCGGAGGAGGGAAAACAACGCGATGCCGAAACCCGCATCGCCGTCGCCCGCAGCATTCTTGCAGTGGACGGCAGCACTGACCCCGAGGCCGATAGGCTCGAAGCCAAGGTCCGTCTGGCCACCCTTCAGGAGGAATACGCCCGCGAGGACCGCCACGCAAAGGCCATTGCCCTGCTCCACCGCCTCTTTTCCGAATCGCAAACGGCCATCAGCGAAAACCTCACTCAACCCATCGCCGACCGCGTCGCGGGCTATCTCGAATGCATCTTCGGCCGTGGCGTCCGGGTGCACGTCAATCTATCCGACGCGAGCAAGCCAGCCCTTCAACTCACCCGCCCCGACTCTCCCACCTTTGCCTTCGACTCCCTCAGCGGCGGGGCCAAGGAGCAAGTCGCCGCCGCCGTGCGCCTCGCCATGGCCGAAATCCTCGCCTCCAACCACGATGGCTGCCTGCCGATCATCTTCGACGACGCCTTCGCCTACGCCGATCCCGAGCGCGTGCAAGCCCTCCAACGAATGCTTGATCTGGCAGCCAACCGCGGCTTGCAAGTCATCGTCCTGACCTGCACCCCCGCCGACTACATCGGCCTCGGTGCCAAGGATATCCGGCTCACCGCCCCGCCGACGGACGCCAGTGCCATGCCTCAAATCAACCCCGGCCGATCAGATTCGGTTAGTGATCCGGCCCGGATCGCAACCCCGCTTGCCGCTGCCGTCACCGGAACTCAGGAAACCGCGTTCCTCGAAGCCCTGCGAAAAAGTGGTGGTAGTGCCGGCAATCAATCCCTCCGCACCTCACTCGGTTGGGATGAACCATCCTATCTCGCCACCAAGGAGGCACTCATCTCCAGCAACCTCATCACCCCGGGCAAGGGCCGAGGCGGTAGCGTGAGCCTAGTGGCTGACCATGACTGAACCGCCCCCATCACACTACAATCAACCCCATGCCCAACCAACTCGTCTTTCTGCCCTGCATCGACTCCGACACCCACGCCGCCCTGCGCCACCGCGAACTGAGTATTCTCTGACATTATCTTCGCCGTCACCGATTGATTGCCCCCACGCCGAACCCTCGGTCCTTTCCGCGATGCTTTCGCACAATAGCTCTCCCATCACCTCCAAGTCACATGAATTTAACTGAACTCATCTGCGACCTCACCCTGCCTTGTGCTGACAACGGTTGTTACTTCCACCGCAAGGAGCGCATCATCCGCCTGCGCGAATGGCTCGCGCCATCGGCCTATGTCTGCCTGCCCGATAAACCCCTGGCGCTAGTCTGGCGGCACCGGGAGTTCGACCCGTCCCAGCCCATGCTGCTGGTTTCCTCGCATATCGACTCCCTCTACACTCATTACCACGCCAGTTGTAGCGACGGCATTCTCCTCGGCACCTTCGATAATTCGATCACCAACGCCATTGTGGTCGACCGCATGCTCGGCGGCCACCTCCACCCACAGGTGCTGGTGGCCTTCACCGGGGATGAGGAAGACTCTTCCAGAGGAGCTGATCACGTCATGCAACTCCTTCAATCCTGCGGTCCCTTGCACCCGGAGTTTGTTGTGGTTCTGGATGTCACCGAAGAAGCATACGACACCCATGCCTTTACCGTGGAAAATTTGTTCATGCGAAAATCCACATCTCCGCCAGCCTGCCTGCGTTTCAGCAGAATCAGGGAAATTATATCCCTGTGCCAATCCATTCTCGCGCCTGCGGACGTCCACATCATCACCGAAGGCGATCCCGATGAATCATGGCAATACGACGAGCACGACCTCAACTGCTGCGCATTTTGCCTGCCCATCCAGACCATCACCGGCGACATGCATGATGACGATGGCGTTTACGCCCGTTGCACCTCGGTCACCAGTTATGCAGCGGCTCTCACAACTTTGCTAACCGGCCTCATCGACCACATTTCCCAAATCTCAAAAGGCATGAATGAGCCCCCCGGTCTCGAAGTCACCGACCCAATTTCGTGAGCCTCAAACGCAAACACGACCACCTATCTTGTGTCACCGCCGGCGTCTGGGCCGTCATCCGTGCCCTGGGCGTGGAGATCCTCAAACTCTGGATCTGGCTCTGGCTGCCCCCGGAAATTCCCAGATAAATCCCTGAAAGGAAGATGCAAACCACAGATTACACAGATTGCACAGATAATTAAAGAGTTATGAATTATTTGGCCGTCACCTTTACTGCGATCCGAAGAGTAGATAGATTGTGGCCTTATTTTCCGTGTAATCGTTCGACTGAGCTCACGCCGAAGTCCTCTTCAATCCGTGAAATCTGCGGTTAAAAAACGGCCCTAAAATCCTTTCCATTACCCTTTTTAGGATAATCCAACATCTCCATATCCAAAATTCAAAATCCATCATTCAAAATCTCCCCCACACCCTCTGGCACTTGGTTTCCTCGCAATTCAGGCTCGGGCAGCACTCCGTGCATGGCCCCACCCATTGGCTCACCGTCATGCGCAACGGTCTCTATCTGGCCAGCATCCACGACGCCGATCCGCAAGTGGTCCGCCTGTTCGCGCTCTTCCACGACTCCTGCCGGGAAAACGAATATGGCGACCCTCGCCACGGCCCGCGCGGTGCCAAGCTCGCCCTGCAATTCCGCCAGGTCGGCCACTTCCATCTCGACGACCTCCAAATGGACCTCCTCCTCACCGCTTGCAACATCCACAACGGGGCCGACCCCCAACAAAATCCCACCCTCGGCGTTTGCCTCGATGCCGACCGCCTCGACCTCCTCCGCGTCGGCATCACTCCGAGTCCCCACCACCTTTCCACCACCACCGCCAAGGACATCGCCACCCGTCAAGCCTGGCATGAGCTCGAATGAGCCCGATGCAGGTGGAATGTTGAATTTTGAATTTT
>WBXE01000023.1 GCA_008932955.1 Verrucomicrobiota bacterium | reverse complement strand
GCGGACCTCGTCTTGAAAGATCACATGCAGCACCACCTCGCTGAATGCCGGATTGGCCGCGTGGCCATGGGCTTCCCAGGCGGCGGCATCGGGGTCGAGCTCCAGCGCCCCGGTCTTGACCACCCCATCGATTTCCACCGCCGCTTGGAAAAAATCCGGGCCGGCACCGCGGTTCCACTCGCCAAACTGGACGATGCGCACGGCGCGGCCGTCGCTGCTGCGGAACACCCGGCCAAAGGCGCCGCTAAACCACAGCGCCTGCAATTCCAACTCGGCCGGCAAGTCGGCCACCGCGCGTTCCTCAAACGCCAGCGGTGGGTGCCAGATGGTTTCGATTAAAAATAGATAGGTCATGACGCAACGGGCGCTCAGCGGTTGTTGGATGGGGGTTTGGGCGGAGCTGGAGTTTTGGGTGGCGGCGGGTCGGTCGGTAGCGGAATGATCTGCGGCGTGATGACCGGTAGCGGAACCACAGCCGACGGCGTGCCCGCTGGGGCGATTGTCGCCGGGTTGGCGGGTGGTGGCGGTGGAGGGTCGAGGATATCCAGCCAGCCGGAGATGGCTGCGGCCTCCGGGATGTGCCCGTAGTTCGCCTTGGCCTCGCGCAAGGCCCGAATCGCCTGGATTTTCCCGTTAGGATCGGCGCGCTGGATGGCGATGAGATGGAACTCCTGGCGCAGCTTATCCTCGGGTTTGAGGAAATGATCCTTGGCATTGCGGAACCACACGGCAGCTGCGGCGGGTTTGGCGTCTTCCACCAAGCGCAGGCCGACCGCCTCGGAGAGGGTGCCGCTATGGGTCTGCTCGGAGGCGTCCTGCAATTGCTTGCGCATGGCCTCGGGCTGATCGCCCCACTTGAGCGCCGCCTCGCGCAGCAGCAGAAAGTCACGGTCCCCATTGAGGTGTTTGCCTTTGCCGTCAAAATGCGAGTAGGGCCGGTACAGCGGGTCGCCCAGCACAATCCCCTGCCACGAAGCCACCGGGATGGACATCCAAGCGGCTTCCACCCAGGTGAAGCCGGCCAGCAAGCGCGCATGGATGATATCGAATTGATGGGTGAGCTGCAAGTACGGCTCATAGACGTTGCCGATGGTCACGGCCGCACCTTTCTCTAACAATCCAGCGCTCCAATTCTGGAGTGGGTCGCTCATTTGTGCAGCACTGAATGAATGCAGGTGCATGGCCACTGCGCCCTTGCGGAAATGGAACTTCGGATTGAGAAACGGCCCGCTCAAATTTGCGTCATACCAGCCGTAATACAGCGCGGCCTCGCTCATCGGATAGTTTGTTGGAAACGTATCGTTGAAGCGGTCAACCACGGTGGGGATGCCGGCGCGGAGGTTTTGCGCGACGATGCTCTCCAGCCACTTGTCGCCCTCGGGAAACTTATTGGCGATGTCCACATACGCCCGTCCCCACAACCCGCCGGTCTCCGTTTCCACTGCGTCGTGAATCATCCGCTCGCAGGTGGCCATGCTGGCCGCATCTATCCGCGCGGTGAGTACCAGCAGCGGCAGCTTTGCCTCGCTGATGGATTTTTCACTCTTGAAGTAGCGGTTGTCGAACTCCCCCTTGACCGACAAGCCTTCGAGCCCAAACATCGCCAACTCTGAGTCCACCGCCGCATCGTCGCGGCCGCTGATAAGATCTTTGGCCGGCTCCTTGGGCGGCTTGCTCTCCGGCTCCGGCTGGATGCGCAGCGGCACCCCGCGCAGCGTGACCACCACGCGAATCTTGTTAGAAACGGGGCCGATGATGCCATTGGGATCCTTGAAGCGCTGCCAGAAGCGGCGTTTGTCGAATTCTTGGCGCAGCGGATTCTGGATACTGGAAATGTAATCAGCGCGCGAAATATCGGCGCTTAGCGGCATTTTGAGGCCGATGAGGTTGTCGGCAGGGATGAAACGCGCGTTGCGGTAAATCTCCGCCAACCTCACCGATTCCGGCACGGCGCTATTGTAGAGCACCACCACCTCAGCCGGCCCGAGTGGCGCGCCTGCCAGCGGCGCCAGCCCGGCCAAACCCATCAACAGCAATGCGCAACATCTCATGCCGCCAAGCATGCCTGGAAATTTCCATCATGCAAGACCCGCCGACACACCCGCCAACGAAACCTGCAATCCATCCCACGCCACCCGCACCCCGGGCGGCAAGACGGCGGTCAATTCCGAGTGCTCGTTTTCATGGCCCAAGTGGGTCAACCACGTCTCCCCTGCCCGGCTGTCCACCGCCGCGGCCAAGGCCTCGCCTAGCGAAAAGTGGGTTTCGTGGGCTGCGGGTCGCAGCGCGTCAATCACCAGCACATCCACCCCGCGCAGCAAGTCCATGGTCGCTGGCGGAATGCGCTTCACATCCGGCACATACGCCAGGCTGCGTGCGCCGGGCAGTTCAAACTTATAGCCGATAGTCTCGACCGCTGCATGCTCGACCGGCAAGGGTGTGACCCGCAATGGCCCACAGTAAAACGGTCCATCCACCACCCGCGGATCGGGTTTCACATACCCCTGATAGACGTTGTTCGACGCAAACGCCCAGCCAAACATCTGCTTCAAACTCGCTAGACAGCTGGCCGTCGCGTACATCGGCAAGGCCTCGCTGCGCCGCCAGCAAAATGCCCGCAAATCGTCAAACCCCGCCACGTGATCCAAATGCGCATGGGTGTAGAGCACCCCATCCATCTCCCCCATCCTCTCCCGCAACGCCTGCTGGCGCAAGTCCGGCCCGGAATCCACCAACAAGTTCAGCGCCCCCACCTGCAACCACACCGATGAGCGCAAGCGCCGGTTGCGCGGGTCATCCGAGCGGCACACCGCGCAGCCACAGCCAATGACGGGCACCCCCACCGAGGTGCCGGTCCCTAGAAAAGTTAGAGAAAATACATCAGCCATGGCCGCAGCATAGCCGAGTAATGGCGCTTGCCAAGTCCCGTCAGCCAACCTGATTTGTTCGCAATTGAGGTTGGCGTTTTGGGCTTGCAAGTTGGCGCTAGGATTCTACAACGCGGCTGATATTTCTTCACAATTATGAAATGGTTCATCGGTATTTTGATTCTCAGCGCTGGGCTCGCCGGTTATTTAACGTATCCAACCCTGCGTTATGGGCTCACCGGGCTATCTAACAAGCAGCCTGCCTCCCTCCAAACTCGCGCCGCGGCTGCCGACACGGCCAGCCCATCGAAGGCCAGTGCACCGGTCATCGACTTAGCCAAGCTCACCCCCGACCAACTGCCCGCGCAGGTGACCCTCAAAGTCGCCACCGAAGTGGGCGACGCCTCCGGCCTGAAAATGAAAATCGACTCCGGCAGCCGACTCACCTTGGTCCGCGTCGAGGGCGATGAAGTGGTGGTGAGTCCGGGGTCGAGTCCGTTTGAGGGCCGTGTGCCGGTGACCGGCACCGACCTGATGGAACAACTCGAGGCCAAACCGCCCGTGGTTCCAGCTGATCAGTTAGGCGCCGCCGCCACTCCCGCAGCGGACCCAGCTACTCCCGCAGCGGACCCAGCTACTCCCGCCACGGACCCTGCTACTCCTGCCACGGACCCTGCCACTACCGCAGCGGACCCAGCTACTCCTGCCACGGACCCAGCCACTACCGCAGCGGACCCAGCCACTTCAGCGGCAGACCCAGCCACTACCGCAGCGGACCCAGCCACTTCAGCGGCAGACCCGGCGACTCCCGCAGCGGGTGCCGCCGCACCTACGGCAGAGCCGGTCGCCGCTGCCGAGCCGGCCGCAGAGTCTGGGACGGCGGCTGCACCTGCAGCTGCAGCGCATGCCGGTACTTTGACGGATGTGGTGGAAGTGATGAAAGCGCACCTGCGCAGCGGAGCCATCAAGGAATTCAGCTTCGAGCAAGTTCAGGAATGGAAGGCCGGTGCCGCCGAAGTGGTCGGCGGCCGAACCTATCAAACCGGCCTGGCCCGCTACAGTGCTGAAACCGTCGTCGGCGCGAAAATCATCGAGGCCAAAGCCCTCATTCAAGCCGGCAAGATCGTCCGCTGGGTCTGGTCCAAGAACCCTGGCATGGAGATCAAGTAGCAGCTGCGGCGGTCTGTGACCGCCGATGTGCAAGAGGTGCATTCGCGCAGCGACGCTCACAGAGCGCCACTACAATTCTTCACATTCGCTGCCGGCGTTTGCGCAGCGCGATGAATCCCAGCCATCCCAGAGCCGCGGGCACGGCGGCGGCGGCGGCGAGCAGCCACCATGGAACCGGCACGCTGCCCTTAAAGTGGATGACCACGCTATTTTTAAGTCCCTCCTGCAACGTTTGATCCCAGATGAGGGTGCGCCCGCCATCTTCCGTGCGCGTCGCGTTGGACTCCTGCGCCACCATCGGCAGATGAATGATATACTCCAGGCGTCGCCCGTCAAATTGCGCGGCCGGCAGGAAAAACGCGCCCGGCAGAGCCTTGGATGGCTGCACCGTGCGCGTGAGATCCACGGTGAGCCCGTGGCGCTGAAAATCCACCTGCCCGATCAACGGCATCACCACCGACTTGAGGTTTGCTGCTGCCAAGGCGTTGTCGCCGCGCAGCGCCGCGAGCAGATCCAGCGCGGAGAGAAACGACCCCTGCAACTCCACCACCATCCGCTCGCCCTGACAACTGACCCGCCGCGTTGCGTTTATTAGAGCAGGTGTCTGCCGGATGAACTCATCCAACAATTTGGTCAAGCCTGGTTCGCCGCCACAGCCGAGTGCCAGGCTAGATGGCAGCGAATAGCGGATATGCGCCCGGCCGCTGCCATCGCCGGCGAGCCAAAATTCCTCGCGGCAGTCGATGCACGACACCAGCGTGGCGCAGACGAGCGGCACTAACAAGCGAAGCAGTCCTCGCGTCGAGTGCATCAACCAGGCAAGGAAAATGGAAATGGTTGCAGCGACGTTTTCCACCACGGCTTTCACGGATTGAAGAGGATTACACGGAAAATATGCTCTCAATCTATCTACTCCTCGGCTCACCCTAAAGGTGTCTGCCAAACAATTCATAACTCATGCATTATTCTGTGTAATCTGTGTAATCTGTGGTTCCAATTTTGCTATCTAGCACCAGAACCCAGGAAATTTTGGATCAGGCGCAGGCCGGCCTGCTGGCTTTTTTCCGGATGGAACTGGCAGGCGAGCAAGTTGGGCAATTCAATCGCCGCGGCAAAGACGTCTGCGCCGTATGTCGTCTGCGCGGCGATGACCGAGGCGTCGTCGGGCACCGGAAAATACGAATGGACGAAATAGAAGTACGGCTCGGCACCCAAGCCCTGCCAGTTGCCCGAATCCGGGCGGCGCGGCGCGGTCGAGTTCCATCCGATGTGGGGGATTTTCAGCCCGGGCACTTCCTGAAACCGGCGCACGGTGCCGGGCACCAGCCCCAGGCCCGCCACCCCGGGACTCTCCTCGCTGGCGTCCAGTAAAATCTGATAGCCCAGGCAAATCCCCAGATAGGGCTTGCCGGCCAAGACCCAGCGGCGGATTGGATCTAATAATTCACGGCTGGCCAACTGTTCCATGCAATCGCCAAAGGAGCCTACGCCGGGCAGCACCAGGTGCGTTGAGTCGGTCAGATCTGCGGGCGCGCCGGCGATGTGAGGTTCGACGCCAAGGGCGGCGAGCGCGTTGGCGACGCTGCGCAGATTGCCCGCGCCATAATTGATCAGCGAGACCTTCACAGAGTTTCCTTGGTGCTGGGAATACCTTTGACCCGCGGATCGCGCTGACAGGCATCGCGCAAGGCGCGGGCCAGACCTTTGAAGATGGCCTCGGCAATGTGGTGACCATCGCGGCCGTAGAGCAACTCCACATGAATGTTGGCCCGCAGGTTAGAGGCAAGTGCGCGACAGAATTCCTCAACCAGAGTGAACGGGAAATTCGGGGCGGAGGCCGTGCCGAGGGGCGCGCGAAACTCGAGGTGCGGCCGGTTGCTCAGATCCACGACCACGCGGACCAGCGTCTCATCCATCGGCAGATAGGCGCTTCCGTAGCGGCTAATCCCCTGCTTGTCGCCCAGCGCCTCGCGCAGGCAATCGCCCAGCACGATGCCGATGTCCTCGACGGTGTGGTGAAAGTCAACGGCTAGATCGCCGGTCGCCTCCACCGTTAGATCGAACAAGCCATGCCTAGCGAACAAAGTGAGCATGTGATCGAAAAATGGAATGCCGGTGGCAATTTTTGCCACGCCCACGCCGTCGAGATCGAGCGTAAGGTCAATGGCGGTCTCCGCGGTTTGGCGGGAGCGGCTGGCGTGGCGTGGGGTGGTCATAAATCCGGGGCGGGTTAGTTGTCGTCGTCAGTCGACTTGGTGGCGTGGGTCTTGGCGATCTCCTGCAGGAGTTTGAGGTAGCGTTCTGGCAGCGCGGCGGCCTCGGCGTTGGCCACGGATTTTTCCATTTCCTCGGCATCCGCATCGCTGTGAATGACTTTCCAAGTGTGGCGAAAAACCTTGCCAGCGTCGCCAGCAGCTGGCGCGGCGCCGGTGAGGCGCTGCAACTCAGAATCGGCTAGGGCGAGATCGTCCTCGAGCGCCTGCTTGTGGTCCACATTGGGCGTCACCCAAGCCTGGCTGGCGGCCTTCTCAAGTTGATAGAGCTTTTCCAACTTGGCGCTCTCGCCGTCGATCGCGCGTTTGGATGCCTCGCGATCGGCCGGGGCCATGGCTTCGAGTTCAGCTGTGCGCTTGTCCATGCGGGCATCGAACGTTTTGAGACTGGCGTCGATTTGGCTGCGCAATGTCCGCAAGACTCCCACCACCACCGGCAACACCTCGCGGTAACACGCGGCAGCTTGGTAATCCTTGTCAAACTCAGCAAAGGCCCGCAATGCCGTGAGCCATTGGCCGGTTTTAGCCGCATTGCGGATTTTCATCTGCAGCACGCGGGCATCCAGATCGAAGGCATTGGCACGGTATTCATCAGCCTTGATCATCAGCCCGCCGACTTTGCGCCCTCCAGCGCTCACCTCCGCGCGTTCCTCGCTGAGGGTCTCGAGGATCGCCGTGGCCTCCTTGACCATCGATCCCTTGGGAAACTTCACCAGAAACGCTTGCACCGCCGAGAGCCGCTGCTGGTACTCCTCAGCCGTTAGAAAGTCGGGTGTGGGACTGAGCTTGGCGATGGGCTCGAACGCCTTGGCGTCGGGTTTGGCAGTGACGATTTTCACGATATCGGCCTTGGCCACGGTTTTGAGGTCCTTGATGGAGGGCGTGACCTGGTATTCGATAACGTAGGACTCGCCCTGAATGCGGATGACCTCCCCTTTCAGGACAGTTTTGTCCTTGAGAGTGAACTCCCCTTTCAAGACCGTGCCGTCCTTGAGAACGACGGCCGCAGCTGGAGCGACATCGGTGGCCGAAAAACCGCCGAAAATGAGCAATGAGGTGATGGCAAATGGGAATTTCATGCTACTTGGGGTGAGTCGGTGGCGGAGTATTCACGGGTTTGGCAGTGCTGGCAAGAGGGCATCTTGCAAGGCCTCCGGGGACGCCGCCACCAAGGCTGTTGCATCGGCTAGGACGATTTTCACCGAGCCATTGGCCACCCCGTCCGCAGCAGTGGCGGCGCGGCGTTTGACCAAGCGCAGCGGCAGGCGTGCAAGGGCGGTTTGCATGGCAGGCGTGAGGTCCTTGCCATGGATGACCAGCGGCGCGTAATGGCGCGCCAAGGTGGCTTGAAGCAAGTCTGTGTGCATCACGGGTTGCTCCAGGGCCACCATCGGCAGCGGGATGGCCACCCGGCTAAATGATTCAACCAAGGGTCTGCCGCGGGCCGCCAAGCGGCACTCCGCCATGGAAATGAGGCCGGCGGTTGACTCATCCAGGATCATGGTCAGGTTACTGATGGGCAGATCCATGATTTTGGCGTTGTCCGCACATTCCTTGAGGCAATCCGTAGCGGTGAAGCGCTCGGCGGCCGTGCTCGCCCAGTCATCCGCCCAGGCCAGGTATTTTTCCTCGCCGGTGATATCAGCCACGTCGAGGGTGGCTTGAATGGCCATGCCGTAGAGGAATGCGCGGCCGGCAGCTAAGGTCGACGGGGTTTTGGCGGCATACATCCAGAGTTGGGGGCCATCGACAAAGGTCTTGCGAACGTGTTCGAGCAAGGCCACGGCTTTGTCACGAAACAGCGAGTTGCCAGTGACCCCGTACGCCACCGCATACGCCGAAACCATCCGCAAGGTGGTGGCCGCATGCTCGGTTTCATCCCGCTCAGTACTCCCAAGCCGCTCGTCGCGGGCTTTAAGCAGGATTTTGCGCGCGCTCTCAAAGCGTGGCTTGAAAACTTCTGGTGAGAGTCCCAGTTTGGCGGCAATTCCACTCACGGGCATGCCCCAAGCCAAGGTGTTGGCGCGAAAATATTCGCGGGCGGGATCCGCTTCGAATGGCAGATTGCCCAAGCCGTGCATGCCCGTGGCGGTGATCCACCATGCGGCATCCTCGGCTGGCAAGGCTTGGCGGATATCTTCAATGGTCCACAGCCAGCATTTGGGGCGCTCACTCGGCGAGTCGCCCAGTGCGAAGCCACCGCTGCGGGTGGCAAAAGTTTTCTCAACGTAGGCCAGCACTCCCAGCGCCCGCTCCAGCACCTGCGGATCCCGGGTCGCCTGGTAAGCCCGCAATAAGGCGACGATTGCGCGGGCCTGACCGCCGCCTTCCCGATGAAACACTGGAAAAGCCCAGGTCTTGGAGCGTCGCAGCGAAAAGAGTCCGCCATCGAGCGGGTCAAACATCGGGCTGGGCAGCACATCCTTGAGCAACTCTTGCAGCACGCTCAAGCTGCGGGCTTGCACCGCCTTCGGCACGCCGGGTGTGATCGCCACACTCGCCAGCAAATCCAGTGTCCCGGAGGGAAACTGCTCCCCCGCCTCATCAAACGAACGCGATACCGGATCGTAAAGCGAGCAGAGTTGGCGGATCGCCCTGATCACATCCGTCTCGGGCACCTGACTGGCCTGGTCCTCATGGCGGCTGCTGGCTAACTTGACGCGCCGGCCTTGGTTATTGGCCTCGCTGGATTTTTTCACATACTCGCAATCTCCCCTCCAACTGCGCCTCAGGCAGTTATCGGACTGGTCAAACAAATCGCGAACGGTTTCCGACCCGCTGGCAATCGCCGGGATCCACGCCACCGGGTTGGCATCGGGTGTGAGCCACACGAACAACGGCAAATGCGCCGACACTTTGATTTCCGCCGCCAGATCCGCCGCCAGCAAGCCCAGCTCGCGCGTGGCATCGGCATCCACCAGGACCGGCACATAGTTGTCATTGATCTGCACGACCCACCCGGCGTCCCCGGCCATCTCGTTCAAAACCTTATGAAAGCCCGTGTGCTGAGGCGTCGCGATCACCAGCAACACCATCCGCTTGGCCGCCTTGGCTCGCGCAAAAGTCTCAACGGACCAAGGTTGCCAGTGAATCGGCGACTTGACTTGACTTTGATAGACCGTGCCCGGCAGGCCGGCCACGTTGTTGGTGTGCAATTCCGTTGCCAGCAGCGGCGGCTCTTCCGCCGTGACACTGGAGGAGCTCTGACGACAGGATATTGCGCCGGCCAGCACCATGCCAGCGATGGCCGCTGCCGCACCAACCCGCCTGAAAGCAACCGTGGAATTCATGATGTATGGGAAGAGACGCCCGGTCTTTCGCCTATGCCGTGCCGTAATTCAAGCGTAAATAAAAAACTTCCCCTGTAGCAAGCACAAGCTAAGGTGCTGCGACAATTTCCCCCCAAGCGTGACAAGTATTGCTGTTTCCAGTCAAAAGGGCGGAGTGGGTAAAACCACTCTGTCGATCAATCTAGCCCATGCGTTCGCACGGGCCGGCGTTAAAACCCTGCTGGTGGATGCCGATCCACAGGGCTCTGTCGGGCATTCCCTCACCCGCCAATCACGGCTGCTGAGCGGATTCTACGATTTCCTCGCCGACCCCAGCCTGCCGCTTGAGCCACTGGTGGTGGCCACCCGGCTGGCCACCTTCTCGCTGGTAGCCGCCGGGCGCGCCAGCGAATACGATGTCGGCGGGGCGGGTGGCCATCTGGCACGGGTGCGGGCATTTTTGCGCGGTGTCTCTGGCTGCGGTTTCCAGCTCTGCCTCATTGATACGGCTGCCGGCTTGTTCGGTGTGAGCGGGGATGTTGTCGCCGCCTGCGATGCGATTCTCATTCCGCAACAAGCTGAGCCGCTGGGAATTCGCTCGGTGCCCAAGCTGCTGGAGGAACTCGACCGCTTGCGCATCAGTAATCCGCGCCTCAACGTACTGGGTGTATGCCTGTCGATGGTGCAGACCGACCTTGCCGAAAGCCGCGGCGTGGGAGTGGCGCTGCGCCAGTTGCTGCCACCCGACTGGGTGTGCGAAACGCAAATCCCGCGCGATCCCTTGTTTCTGCGGGCCAGTGCCCGCGGCTTGCCCATTGGCGTGCTGGAAGAAGGTGCCGCCGCGCAGTCGGTGTTTGACGCGCTGCGCGATGAAATTGCCGTCAAGCTGGCCAAGCACTCAGGTTGAGCCCGGCTTTGAGCTGCTACACGTTGAAGCGGAAGTCGATCACATCGCCATCCTTGACGACGTATTCCTTGCCCTCGATGCGCACCTTGCCGGCAACTTTGGCGGCGGCTTTGCTGCCGGCTGCGACCAGATCGTCGTAGTGGACAATTTCCGCGGCGATGAAGCCGCGCTCGAAATCGCTGTGGATGACCCCAGCGGCAGCGGGGGCCTTGTCGCCAGCGATGATAGTCCAAGCGCGAGACTCCTGCACCCCGGTGGTGAGGTAGGTGCGCAAGCCGAGCAAATGATAGACCGCGCCGATCAGGCCGGAGACGCCGGAGTCAGTCACGCCCATGTCGGCGAGGAATTCGGCGGCTTCCTCGGGGGGCAGATCGCTGAGTTCCTCTTCGATGCGAGCGGAAATAACCACCGCTTCCGAGCCGCTGTGCTCGGCGGCAAAGCGCCGGACTTTGGCAACTTGCGGGTGGCTGTCAGGGTCGGCCAGCGCGGCGGCCAGCTCGTTTTCGGCGACGTTGCAGGCGTAGACGGTGCGCTTGGCGGAGAGCAGGAAAAAGTCGCGCACCAGCGGTTGGTCATCGTCGCTGAATTCCAGGGTAAGAGCCGGTTTGCCTTGGTCGAGGTGGGGCAGCAGCAGGTCGATCAATTCGACTTCGCGGCGGGCGTCCTTGTCGCCGCCCTTGGCCTTTTTTTCACGGGAGACGCGGCGTTTTTCGAGGGATGCGAGATCGGCGAGGATCAATTCGGAGTTGATGATTTCAATGTCGCGAACCGGGTCGACGCTGCCGAGCTCATGGATGATGTCGTCATTCTCAAAGCAGCGCACCACTTGAACGATGGCGTCGGTTTCGCGGATGTTGGCCAGGAACTTGTTGCCCAGGCCGGCCCCCTCGGAGGCACCTTTGACCAATCCGGCGATATCGACAAACTCGATGGCGGTGGGCACCAAGCGCTGCGAGCCGGAGATTTTTGAGATCACCGCGAGGCGCGGATCCGGCACACTGACGATGCCGACGTTCGGATCGATGGTGCAAAATGGATAATTGGCCGCCTCCGCCTTGCGGGTGCGGGTAACGGCGTTGAAGAGGGTGGATTTCCCGACATTGGGCAGACCTACGATTCCGGCTTTGAGCATTGCGGCCGCAGCGTGGGGGAACCAGGGGGCTGGCGACGAGCAAAAAAGTGCTTCGTACCACGATTCCCCCCGAACTCCGAAGTTGAAATCTAAAATTCGATCACAAAACCACAGATTACACGGATTTTACAGATTTTTTGGATTTTTTGGATTTGGATCCTCTCACCATTAGCGGCACAGCAGAAGTTCCAGATGGCCCATATTTCAATCCGTAAAATCCGTGTAATCCGTGGTTCGTTTTCCCCTGAGTATTGCCCAATTCCGGCGTTCGGGTTTACCCCAACCCGGTGGTTTCTCTACCCGATTTTCCTTAACTCCCCTCCCCTCAGGCGCTGCCCGTGAGCGTGGGGCCTTTGGCATGACCCGGCGCTGGCAGGACTGCGGCAGGAGGTGGATCTTGCGGTGGCACGGATTCCAGAAGTTTTTTGACTACGGTGGCGGGGGCGTGGTTGGCGGAAATGGCCACACTGATCCAACGCAATTCATCGCTACCATCCAGCACTACCTTGAGCATCATCGTGATGGGAACGGCCAATAGCATGCCCAGCGGTCCCCACACCCAACCCCAGAACATCACCGATACCAACACCACCAGCGTGGAAATACCAAAGCGCCGCCCCACCAACAGCGGCTCCACCACATTGCCAAGAAAATTGTTAATCAGCAGATAGCCGCCGGCCACTACCACCGCTTCGGGCACGCCGAACAAGATGAGTGCCAGCAGAGCCGGCGGAATCCCGGCGATGATCGAACCAATCACCGGGATGTAATGCAGCGCGTACGCCAAAATCCCCCACAACACGAAAAAATCCAAGCCGGCAGCCCAGCACAGCAGGCCGGCCAGCAAGCCGGTGGCCAGGCTGATGACGGTCTTGATCGCCAGATAGCGCTGGATATCCCTGGTGGCGCTGAGCATGCGGGCAATGTTCGGCCCCCGCGCCAGACTGATGGCTTCCAGGCGTTGCCCAAACATCTTCGCCTCCGCCAGCATGAAAACAGTGAGTATGAGCACCACCAGAAAGGTCCCAAAAAAGCCGACCACGTGCCCGAGCAGGCCAGTGCCCACATCCCAGATTTTTTCCAAGCGGATATTTTGAAGGTTGTCCAGATTGGTGACTGCGGCGGTGTGGATTTTCGTATCGGCATCTTGGACGCCCCAGGAATCCAGGGTTTTTGCCAGCGAGCCGGACACGCTCTGCACCCGCGTGGACATCACCCCGGCATACTTCGTGTTCCACTTCACCTGCAACTCATCCACCATCGTCACCGCCAACAGAATTACCCCCACAATAAAGGCAAAATCAACTAACACCGTCAGTAGTACTGCAATGGCCCTCGGTACTTTCTTGCGGCAGAGCCAGTTGGTGATCGGCAAACTCACCGTCGCCACAAAAAATGCCAGCAAGATGGGCAGAAAAAATCCCTGCGCCGCCTTCAACCCTGCCACCAGCAAAACCAGTGCCGCTAGCAACAGGAGCACTCGCCCAGCATTCGGTCCGCCCATTCGCGATTTCATTTCCATTCCAGGGAGATTAGACATCGCTAAACCATTTATGGCAACAACGGTTTTAGTCCGATCCACTCAATTCCCCAGAAAATGATCCACGGCAGCGATAGCAAGCTGCCCAGCGTGGTGGCCAACACCACATGCACCGCCACGGCCGGGCGTCCGCCATACAGCCGTGCCAGCATGATCGGAGTCATGGCAGCGGGCATTGCAGCTTGTACCACTAGCACTTGCCGCAATTCCAGCACCAGCGGTAGGTACTTTGCTGCAGCCAGGATCAGCCCGGGCGCCAGCAGCAAGCGCACCACTACGGCTCCGCCGATGATTTTCCACGATGGCCTGGCGGTTTCAGCGATGCCCACCATGCTCGCACCGGTAATCAGGATAGCGACCGGAAATGCCCCGACCCCGAGCAGACTGATGACCTTGCGCAGCGGAGCGGTCAGATCATGCAGCGGGCCGCCGAGCGGGCGATCCAGCCCCAGGGCCACCAGCAACAAACCGATGCCCACGGCGATGATCGGGCCGTTGACCAGTTTGCGCCAAGGCAGCTCGCGCTGGCCGCTGATGATCATGACGCCAACCGACCACATGGCCACCTCGACGCCGATGTTGTGGACGAAAAGCATGGCACAGGCGCTGCTACCCCAAAGGATCGACAGCACCGGTATGGCGGTGAAGCCGTAGTTTTGACAACCGGCAGCCACGGTGAACGTGCGCAGGCCGGTGCCGCGTTCCAGCCCCATGATCCGGGCCACGAGCCACGCCGTAAGCAGGCCACTGAGGAGCAGGCCAAAACCCAGACCCATGCCCCAGACGACCACCGCGCCACTGCGCAGCACCTCGGCACCGAGGATTTGGTCGAGGATGAAACACGGCAACATCACCGAGTAAACCAGCTGCATCGCTCCGGCTTCGTGCTCATGGCGCAGCAGTCCGGCCTTGCGCAGCGCCGCGCCTGCTACGAGGAGCAGATAGACCGGCAACACCGAAATGATGACTGCTGCAGGCGAAATCACCGGCGCAGCGTCCGTTTGGTCTCACTCATGGGCAAGCACATAATCCTCACTTGCGGGCGGGAATGACCAGGGTCTTACCGTCCCGCACGGTGCTGCTGGAAAGCCCGTTGGCCGCCTTCAGCGCGGCTACTGAGCTATTGTACTTGTCCGCTATGGTGTACAAGGATTCCCCGCGCTTGACCGTGTGGTGGATGCTCGGACTCTTGGTTTTGCTGCTGCTCGACGCAACGGATTTCGACTTGGTGGATTTTTTGGCCGTCGGTTCCGCCTCTGTCTTGGCCTTGCCGGACTTTTTCACCGTCGACTCGCTATCCACTTTCGATTTGCTCGATTTTTTCGCCGTAGGCTCGCTATCCACTTTGGATTTGCTGGATTTTTTCACCGTTTTCTCGGGATCCGCCTTGGTCTTGGAAGTGGAATTGCGGCCCAGCTGGCGGGTGGAATCCGATCCGTTGCGTAGCGATTTCGACCGGCTTGTGGGCGAATCACCCGTGGCCAGCGGCACCGAGTTGTCCAGCGGTTGTTCATTCTTCGCGATCTTCGGCGGATCTCCCTCCACCTCTTTCGGCGTGTACGGCCGCCACTTCGACGGATCGTCAGCCCATGCTTCCACGTATCGACCATGACTGTCGAACGGGCCTACATTCGGCTCCTGCTTGCTCGTCGTCGTCCGGCAGGCATTGAGCGTAAGCAGAATAATTAGAAGGCTGAGGGTGTGAAAAACCGGTCTCATGCCAGAATTATACCCAGACCCTCCAGCTTTGCAAAACTTTGTTAAGACTTGTAAATTTTTTTGCCGGCCCCTTGCGTATTTCCCCCTTGCATTTTAGCGCGAGGTGAGCCTCAATCGACGCGCCGCCGCAACGGGGCATTAGCTCAGTTGGTAGAGCGTCTCGTTCGCAATGAGAAGGTCAGGAGTTCGAATCTCCTATGCTCCACGCGCCGCATGCCTTGCGGCCCCACGATACTAGAAGAAAAACCTTGCGGCTCAACTCATTGGGTGCTACAACGCCGCTTGTATGAATCCACTTGTTAGGAAGCTCGCTGAGTTTTATAATTCCGATCCACCGCGGCCCATCGCGAAAATGGCAGTGGGAAGGCATCGGGAGGCAACGGTGGGTGTCGCGATTTTGATAGAACGGAGGCAGCAATGAGTGGCGACCATGCGGTGTTGGTGTTGGATGACGATCGATTTATCCGTGCCGGTTTGGAACGCTTGCTCGCGGCCCACGGCTACAAGGTGAGGCTGCACGCAGAACCCGACGAGTTGTTCCGCAACGGCATGCCACAGGTGCCGGCTTGCTTGTTGCTAGACAACCAACTTGGCGATGGGATGACCGGGGTGGAGGTGCACGAGGAATTGTTGCGGCGGGGCTGGTTTATCCCTACGGTATTTCTCACCGCTCACTGGAATGTGCAATTTGTGGTCAATGCGATCCGCGCCGGAGCCGATGGTTTTCTGACAAAACCATTTGATCCGACCGAGTTGGTGGATGCGGTGGCGCTGGCCTTGCAGCGCTCCCGCAGCAATCGTCAGGGGGAATTTGCTGCCGCTGAGGCCCGCGTACGTGTCGCTTCCCTGACGCCTCGCGAGCGGGATATCGTGCGCTTGGTGGTGGAGGGTTTGCTCAACAAGGAAATTGCCGATCAGCTCGATCTCGCCTTGATCACCGTGAAAGTCCATCGCGGCCGCGCCATGCACAAACTCGCCGCCGGCAATCCCGCCGAGATGGTCCACATCGCAGGACTCGGCGGCATCGGCAGGTGACCCTAAAGGTGTCTGCCCAATGCTTACCGCAGAGGCGCGAAGGTCGCAAATGGCCGCAGAGTAAGACCAGATTTTTCTCGATAACCCATTCCACTTTGCGCACCTCTGCGGCCTTTGCGCCTATGCGGTAAATCTTCAGGTGAGTCAGGAGCCACTCAGAGCTTGAAAAGTCCGCCGCGTTTGCCGCCGAGCACGCCGGCCGCCAGGATCGCGGTTGCTAGAAAAGCCATCGACCACACCCCGAGCGCGGCGGCCAGTTCGGTGCCGTTGCCGAGGCTGCCCAGCAGTGAGTAGAGCGCCTTGGTGATCGGGAAATGTTGGGCTTGCTGGGCCAGAATCAGGCTGTCGCTGACCTCTAACATCGCAAATGCAAAGGCGAGAATGCCCCCGGCGGCGAGGTTGCCAGCAATGAGTGGTAGCGCAATGCGCCGCAACACCCGCAGCGGACTGGCTCCCAGCGTGCGGGCAGCTTCCTCGAGGGCCGGATTGCTTTGTTGGAGACCGGCCACCGCCGCGCGCACCACGTATGGCAGACGGCGGATCGCATAGGCGATGACCAACAATAGGAACGGGCTGCCACCCGCGCCCACCAGCCAATGCAACGCCTTGCCCTCCTGCGACAGCGTTAGGTAACCAAATGCCATCACCAGCCCGGGCACCGCCAGGGGCAGCATCACCAGTGCATCGAGCCAAGCGCGGCATCGCAGGTCGGAGCGCACCACCACCCAGGCCACCGCCAGGCCGCAGGCCAGGGCTAACAAGGTGGCGCAGCCGGCATAGAGCAAGCTGTTGTGGATGGAGGGGACCACCAAGCCGTTGCCGAGGGCTTCAAGGTAATGGTGGAAGGTGAGTTGCTCGGGCAGGATCGTGCCATACCAGCGCCCCGCCACCGATAATAACACAACCCCGAGGTGCGGCAACACCGCCAGCACGCTCACCCCCACAAACCATGCCGTGCAGCTAGCCGCTTGCCACCGGCCGATACGCCGCACGGCCGAGCGCCCCTGCGGCCGTGGCGCGGCCCCGTGGCGGGTGCCGCCGACCGCCCATTTCGATAGGCCGAACACGGTCATGGCGATGAGCAGCAGAATGGCAGTTAGAGCGTAAGGCAGCGGGTTTTTATCCAGCCCCTTGATGCCGTCGAAAATTTGCACGGCAGCCACCCGAGAGAAGTCGAAAACCAGTGGCACGCCCAGTTCGGTGAAGGCCCAGATGAACACGATGGCCGCCCCGGCAAACACCCCCGGCATCGCCAGCGGCAGGGTGATGCGCCAAAACCGTTTCCAGGGCGGGCAGCCGAGGTTGTGCGCGGCCTGCTCGAGCGCTGGATCTAGGTTAGCCAGCGCGGCGGCAATGTTGAGGTAAAGAATCGGGTAGAGATGCAGCGCGTTGAGCACTATCATGCCGGCGAAGCGGCCATGGGCCAGCCAGTCGTAGGGCAACTGCGCATCCATCACGCCTAAGCGGATGAGCAACGCGTTGAGCGCCCCGTTGCCACCGAGAATTTGTTTGAGGCCCACCGCGCCGACAAACGGCGGCAGGATCAACGGCGCAAGCACCAGCACGCCCAACACGCGCTTTGCGGGATACTCAAAGCGTTGGCTCACCAGCGCCAGTGGCATCGCGATAAGCAGGCTGGCCAGGGTGCTGGCCACGCCTAACATCAGCGCGTTGATCAGGCCTTCCTGATAGATCGGGTTGCGCAACACCATGCAGAGGTACTCCAACGTGAAACACGCCGAGCCATCCGCACGCTGGCCTGCAAACGCCTGCTTGAGCACCGTCCACGCCGGAAACAGGAAAAACACCGCCAGCAGAAGGCTGGTGATGGCTGTTAGAAATATGGCGATGCGACGGTTCATGACAAGAAGACGCAAGACTGCAAGACACAAGACACAAGACAAGACCTGCGGCGGCCTGTAACCGTCGCTAGCGAATGCCCAGCCTTGTAGCGGGGGTCTGTGACCGTCGCTAGCCTTGTTTGATGATATAACGCATCAGGCATTAGAAGTATGATAGATAGGCATCGCTGCATGGGCCGCGACGGTCAACGACGGCTTGATTACCAGACTTTTTTCGCGTGGTTTTTTGCATGTGAAAGCGAAGCCAAATCCGCCCGAATTCCTTCCCGCCGTCAAGAATGCTTTTTCGCATGTCTGCTTTTCGTCCAAGAAAGCGGCGGACGGAGCGTCGCTTGAGCGCCAATTGCCCTGAACGGGAAAATACAGTGACGATAACAACCTGATCCTGGCCGAAGCCCCGACTTTTACGAAATTTCACGAATTGAGAGAGGCTTAAAATATCACATCATTTCAACCGTTAGGTGCATCAGGAACATATCCGAGAGCGTTGGGTCATTCGTGAATATTCGTGAGAATCGCGGTTAGAACTTCTGGTATCCAGCGCATGGTGGGAGCAGTGCGGCGAGGCCATCTTCCCTTCGGTTCGACGTTGGAAGTTTTTTAATTTGATAGAATCGAAACGCGGAGGCCACGGAGGGCGCTGAGAAAGACGCTGAGCGAATCGATGAAGTCGTAGCCTCCCGGCACGGCGGCCATTCCAAATCATTCCCCAACCAAATCCGCCTCTGCGCTCCTCTCTGCGGCTTCCGCCCCTCCGCGTTTCGCTTCCTCTCCGCCATAAAGCGCCTCAGCCCCGCGCAAAGCGGTCTCCCAATCCAAAATCCAGCATCCAAAATCCAATCTCGCCTCCGGCTATGCCAGCTTGGGCTTCGCCGGATTTCTTCCAGGCTCGCTAGCGCTCGCTCCGCGTTCAAAATCCAAAAGCCCGTGTCTGTCGTCGTTGGGGGACTTGATTTGATAGAAGCGAAACGCGGAGGCCACGGAGGGCGCTGAGAAAGACGCTGAGCGAATCGATG
>WBXE01000022.1 GCA_008932955.1 Verrucomicrobiota bacterium | reverse complement strand
TGAGTGACGGGTTGAACGGTAGGTTGAACAGTAGGTTGAACGGTAGGCTGAACGGTAGGCTGAACGGTAGGCTGAACGGTAGGCTGAGTGACGGGCTCGGCGGCGGCTTGATCAGCGGACCATGAGCGCTGGAACGCTGGCAGGTAGTGGGTGAGGTAGTCCTCGCCATGAGTGAGCGAGCCACCCCAATGACTGGTCACCAACAGCCCGCTAAAGAGTAGCAGCAGCGCCACCGCGTAGGCGGCACGCCAGGTGAGCCAATGCATTACCAAGGCCAGCACGCAGGCCGCCGCCACGCTGAAGCCGGCCCACATGTGCCAGTCCAGCAGCTTTGCGTCATAGCCGCCACCGCCGCGCGCCAGCAGCCAACCGCACAGGGCGCTGAGGGCGGTGGCGGGAACGACGAGCATGAGCACGGCGCCGCGGGCGGCGCGCAGATGGCGCAAGCCCGGCAAGCAAGCCAAGGCTTCGAGACATACCAGCATAACCAGGAAGCCGATGGGCAGATGCACCAGCAACACATGGAAGCGGCCGAAGAACAGACTGAGGTCGTTGGGAATGAGGTTCACTTAGAGATGGCGCGGGTAGCGGCGGCACCATCGTTGCCAGTGTGGCGTTGGTCAAGTACCGGCAACAGCGGAGCCCGGCGTGCTCAACCCAAAAACCAAAGTTCTACAAACCTCGATGTTAGATGGACCACGGATTGCACGGATTTTACGGATTACCATAGGAGTTATCTGGAGCTTCTGCCGCGCTGCAAATGATGAGGAAATCCGAATCCAAAAAATCCGTAAAATCGGTGTAATCGGTGGTTTCATGATCGAAGTTCAGATTTTAACTTCGGAGTTCGGGCTCAACTCTTGGACTCCGGTGCGAGGTTGCGCGGATTGCCTTTGACGAGATCCGGGCCGCTGGGCTGACTGGCCATGCCGGTGACGCCCCAAGCGTCCGCGTGCTTGCCATACTCGCTGCGAAAGACCCGCAGGTTGGCATTGGCAATGAACTCGGGATGCTCGACGAGCACGTCATACGGACCCGCCCGGCTGAAAATTTTGGTCATGATCGGCACCAGGTCGAGGACGAAAAGAGTGCCGAAAATCACCAAGAACTGGAACAAGCCGGCGAGCCATTTTTGCGGTTGCTCGGCCTTTTCCGCTTGGTCGGCATCGGGTGCGGGCACGAAGATCACGCGGTAGAGGCCGATGGTTTCCTCCATCGGATCGAGCACGCCGGTCATCTTGCGTTCGATGCGTTGGATGTGTGGCAGGTAGCGCTCTTCGTGGCGTTTGGTATTGCTGGCGTGGGTGGTTTCCAACGCGGCGGTCTGATCGGCGAGGCGGGTGAGCTGCAGTGGATGTGCGGTTTCCACCGCGGTGATATCGGCCTGGAGTTTGGCCAGGCGCTCCTTGCGGACGCGCTCCTTTTCCCGGCCTTCCTCGATGAACCCGTCGCGCTTGCCAACCAATGCGTCAAGATACGCGTTGCGGTCGGCGAGGCGGGCAGTGGCGAGTTGTTTGTCGCCGGTGAGCAAGCCTTCTTGTTGAAGGGTGAGGGCCGAATCGAGCCGTCGCAACTCGGCATTAACCGCCTTGTCGCGTGCCATCATGTCCTTGGTTCGCGGCCCGGAGCCGGACTTTTTCGGCTCGGGGTAAAATTCATTCGGCTGGCCGTTGCTTTCGCGGGCGATGGCCTCGACGAGACGGTTATGCAAATCTTGGCGGTCCTCGAGCTTCGTCTTGGTCTTGGCCAGCGTCTCCTTTTGGGCCTCGATGCTGGCGAGCACATTGCGGGTCTCGCCACTGGCCGGTGCCACAAAATCGGGCTCGCCGGCCCGCCGCCGTTCGTCCTCCGTCCGCTTGTCGGCGTATTCTTCCGGGTTTAGAATGGCAGTTTCCAAGGCCGGCAACTGGCCAAGCAGCCCGTCGTGCTGGCTGGTGTAGCTGGCCACCAATTGCTTGCGCGAGGCGGCTTCATCGTCGCGGATTTTTTGCAATTCCGCGGCTAACTCGGCCCGCTTGCCGGCTTCTTCCTCGCGCAGGGTGTTGAGTTTTCCTTGCAACTCGGTTTGCAGGCGGTAGGTAATCGCCGGGCGGTACTGATCCAGGCAAAACGGAAAACTGATCGCCACGCTGACCACCGCCGACAGCGCAAAACGAAACAGCACCTGCATGCAGCGCCGCCACCACGGCTGAAACGGCCGGTAGGTGGCCAGCAGAATGCGGTCGGTATTCATGATGACGAATGACCAGGCCAGCGCGATGGCCATCACCGACATCCACGGCGGATTGGCAAAGCGGCTCTTGGCATAAAAGATCATTCCGAGAAACGACATCACTGTCGGGATCAACACCGTGCTGCCAAGCACCGCGATGCGTTCCCGTTCGCTTGGCGGGCAATGCCGCAGGGTTTCCCAGCGGGCTCCGGCCATCCAGTAGAGCGGCCGCATCCAGCGGTCCCAGCGGGTGGGTTGATCGGTGTGAGTCGCGGGTTCGGTGGGAGGCAATTGCGGCATCTGCGGCAGAGCGTAGCCGTCTTGCGTGGCGACGCCAGCGGAATATGCGAAGTTCTTTGACGGGCTGGCAGCGGGGCCAGGCTGTCCTTTATCGCATCTCCTACGCCGGCAGGAAGCTCTGCGCCCCGCCCTCCAACGGCCATGCCTCCGTGCCTAGCAGCTCACCCTCATGCGCATGATCTAGCCGCCCGCGCGCTTGCGCCAAAAAATTCTGTGCTGGCAACCCTTCCGATCTCGTGCTGGTTTCCCACTGTGTCCGCTGTCACCAATATCTCGACTTACCGCTTTGCCGCACTCAGCGGTCTCAAAGAGTTGCGTGCGGATCTCATCGACCGCTGCAAGGCCTGGGAGCTTAAAGGCACCATCCTCCTGAGCAGCGAGGGGATTAACCTATTCGTCGCCGGGACCGCAGAATCCATCCAACGGCTGTTGTCAAAACTCCGCGAGATCCCGGGCCTCGAGGGCTTGGAACCCAAAATCAGCCTCAGCGACCAACAACCGTTCAACCGCATGCTGGTGCGCATCAAACAGGAGATCATCGCCTTCGGCATCGAGAGCATCCGCCCGGCTAATTACACCTCACCCAAGATCGCCGCCTCCGAACTCAAGCGCTGGCTCGACGAGGGCCGACCGCTCATCTTGCTCGACACCCGAAACGACTACGAGGTCAGACTCGGCACCTTCAAAAACGCCGTCATTCCCGGCATTAATACCTTTCGCGAGTTCCCGGAGGCGGTTCGCCAACTGCCCCAGGAGTACAAAGACCAACCGGTCGTTATGTTTTGCACGGGTGGCATCCGCTGCGAGAAGGCCGGGCCGTTCATGGAAGAGCAAGGGTTCCAAAACATCTTCCAACTCGACGGCGGCATCCTCAAATATTTCGAGGACTGCGGTGGCGCGCATTATGATGGCGAGTGCTTTGTGTTCGACCAACGAGTGGGCGTGGATCCGGCGCTGCGCGAGTCGGGCTACGCCGTGTGTTTCGCCTGCCAGGCACCGCTGGACGCAGCTGACCAGGATGATCCGCGGCATGTGGCGGGGGTGAGTTGCCCGCATTGCTTCAAGGGTGAGCCGGAGCGCATGGCCGAACGAATCCGCCACCGGCAGGCCGAGATCGCGCGAGTGTCCAACCCCTTGCCGGGCTCGGTGCCTTGGGCAAACCGCCGGCCGATCAATATCCCAGCCGCCCACGACGGCCGCTTGTTGTTGGAGGTGCTGATCGATCTATTTCCGCATATTGCGCCGCCGGAATGGGCCGCGCGCTGCGCCGCCGGCCGCTTCCAAGACTACGGGGGCAAGCTGCGTGGTTCAGACCACCGCGTGCGTGGCGGGGAACGGGTGATCCAAACCTTTCCGCCGGATATCGAGCCACCGGTGTCGGCGGCGATCGGCGTGCTGCATGAAGATGAGGCGATCGTGATGGTCCACAAACCCGCGCCGCTGCCGATGCACGCGAGTGGCCGCTTCCACCGCAACACGCTCCAATATTTGCTCAACCTGGCCTACGCCCCCAAACCGCTGCGGCCGGTCCACCGTCTCGATGCCAACACCACCGGCCTGGTCCTCTTCGCCCGCACCCGCCACATTTGCCGCCTACTTCAACGCCAGTTTCTCGACGGCACGGTCGAGAAACGCTACCTTGTGCGCGTTCTCGGCCACCCGCCAGATGACGCGTTTTACTCTAATGCGCCGATCTCCGCCGCCCCCGCCGTGCTCGGCACCCGGCAGATCGACGAACTCGACGGCCTCCCGTCGCGCACCGACTTCCAAGTCCTCAAGCGCTGCCCGGATGGCTCTGCTTTATTAGAAGCCAAGCTCGCCAGCGGCCGCACCCATCAAATCCGCATTCACCTCTGGCAACTCGGCTGGCCCGTCGCCGGCGATCCAGCGTATCTCCCGGACCGCCAAATCGGCGATATCCAGACGCTCGATCCCGCCGCGCCACCGCTCCAACTCCACTCCTGGCAACTCGCATTCCACCACCCGCTGACTGGCTCGCCGCTCAGTTTCCAAACCGAGCACCCAGAGTGGTGGGACTGATCTAACGAGCAGAGGCGGGCCGCGGGCTGCCGTATATTCCATCCGTGTAACCGGTTGTAATCCGTTAATCCGTGGTGAAAAAACTTCGGATTGCCATGCTAACTGCGGCATTTAGGTTCCATAAAATACATGGTTAGATGAACCTCGGCTGGCGGGTGAAGAGCCTCCATAAATCTGTTAGACCCGAGCTTAGATTAAACTTCCGTTCCCCGCCCCCTCCTGTTTAGTCTGTCGCCCTGACCCAGCCGTGGCGGCCGCTGCCGCAACGAGTGTTGGCTTGTAGGACTCCTCACATGAAACCGCCAACCCATCGTTACAGCTCGGCCAAACCCATGGCTCCGACCCCTCGGAAGGCGCAGTTGACCCGGGTCAAACCCAAGCAGACTCAAGCCCACTGGCGCCGCGCCGCGTGGATCGGTGTACTCGCGCTCGCGGCGCTGGCCACCTATTTCCAATTCTTGCGGCCCACGGCAGCGCCGACGCAGGTTGCTAAAACACAAGCACCCAAGGCCACCGCGGTGCTCGCCAAGAACGATCCAGCACCCGCGCCGCCAGCCCCAGCCAAGCCGACCGAGATTGCTCCAGCGCCGACGCCTAAACCACCGCCCCCAGCCGAGCCCACGTCGGTGGCCGAGCCCAGCGTCGTCGTCGCTCCGACCGAGGCCGAGCGCTTGGCTGCGGAATCCGCCATGCTGCTTACCGGCATGGATTGCCAACGCGACGCAGCCATCCGCCGCGACGCCGATCTGCTCGAACGCACGATCGATGGCAAGGCCTGGGATGCCTACCGCGGTTTGCTCGGCAAATCCATCACCACCGCCCTCACCAGCCTGGCCCCCGGCCAAGGCTTGAATCGCTTCGACCAGGTATGGAAGGAGCCGGTTCTCTATCAGGCGATTCTGCGTTGGAAAACCCTCGGCGCGCTCCCAGAGGCCACCATCACCCCGTTGGTGACCAATCATTACACCGCCGGCATGTTGTCATGGCTGCTGCATAACAACAAGGCCATGGAGGAATTGCTCATCACCATCCATCCCAAGGACGACAGCGCCAAAGCACTCAAATTCCTCATGGACGTGTGGCCACTCAACGAGCAAAAATATGCCAAATACTTTTCGCTGGCGGTCGCCTGTGCGGTGGTTTTTGACCAACCCATCAGCGTGACCCCGGTGGCGGGAACAGACGAAAAGTCTGCCTCTGGTGTCCAATCGCAGGTCGATCCGGTGAAGCGCTACCTCTGGTATGTCGAAAATGATGGCAAGGGCAAACTCGCCGCCCCAGTCCACCGATCCTCCGCCCGCGACCTCATCTGGGTGGTCTGTGCTCCAGTCCCCACTCCCGAACTCGAATGGTCGCTGGAAAAAATGCGCCTGCACCGGAAAACTTGGGGCAGCTCCTACGAGATGATCAAGTATCTGATGAAACGTGCCGTCGAGGGTTACAATCCCTACGCCGAATACTCGTTCGCCGAAATCCTCAAATGGGGCGGCATTTGCGGCGACCGCGCCTATTTCTGCGTCAACACCGCCCGCGCCCAAGGCATCCCCGCCATGACCATCGCCGGCGAAACCCAACTCGGCGGCCATGCTTGGGCCGGCATTAAAACCGATCCGGAGACCTGGAACACCAGCATCGGCCGCATCAGCGGCGCTTCCAAGGGGATGGCCGCCAACCCCCAAACCGGCGAAGCGATGAGCGAGCAGGAAATCCAGCTCTGGAATGAGCATTTGCACAAAAACCCTAACACCTCCCTCGCCGTGGCGCGCCATCTCTGGCTGGCGGACTTCTTCGCCGCCTCTCATAACCCCTCCGATCACGCCGCCACCATCCACCTCGCCCACCGCATCGGCCATACCTTTATCGAAACCTGGCAAGCATTGCATGCCCTCTTGATCGAGCAGACCAGCCTCACCGGCGAGCCGCCAGCACCTAACAATCTGGCGGAATGGAAGGATTTCGTGCGGGACATGCGCCGCGAATACAAGGGCAACCCGCGGATGGCCGTGCTCGCCGCCAAGGCCGAAACCGAATATATTTTCCCCTATGGCAGCGAGGGCGAGGCCAAGCGCACGTTTCTGCGCGAGCGCCGCCGCGTCGAACGCAATTCAGGCGAACAGAAGGATCTCATTGCCTCCTCCCTCAAACGCGAAGCTGAGGTGATCCTGCAGCGCGGCGGCCCCAATGCCAAACGCGATATCGGCAACCTCTACGAGCGTTCCCTGCGCGAATACGGCGGCTCCATCACCGGATTCAAAATGATGGCGGAGGATTATTTCACCTACTGCAAGGAGGATCAGGAGTTGGCCCACAAGGCCGCCCGCAATATCGAACTCGCCTTCGATCGCGTGGTCAAAACCGGCAGCATCGATTGGTTCCGCGCCACCACCGAAGTGGGGATCTACAAGATGATCTGCGGCTACTACCGCGCCGCCGGCGACCCGAAACACGCCGATGTGCTTGAAAAACGTTCTGATATCTTGCTCCGGCGGGCCAAACGCAGCGCTTTGTAGGCTGCTCAGAACTCAGTTAAAGATCTCGTTAACTGAGTCCATAAAGTGCGACCTCGGCCACCCGGCGATTTCCCGATCAATTCCTTGTCACAACTGGGTGCAGGGATTATCGTCCGGCGCCAATGACTACCTATCGAGTGCTTGTATCGGACCCCATTTCGGAAAAAGGCGTGGCGGCGCTGCGTGCCACACCCGAGCTGGCAGTGGACGTGAAAACCGGGCTCCAGCCCGAGGAATTGCTCGCCATCATCGGCGATTACCACGGTCTGGTGATCCGCTCCCAAACCAAGGTGACTCCGGCGGTCTTCGCCGCCGCCAAAAACCTCAAAGCCATCGGCCGCGCCGGGGTGGGGGTGGACAACATCGACCGCGCCAGCGCGACCGAACACGGCGTGGTGGTGATGAACACCCCCAGCGGCAACACGATTTCCACGGCGGAACACGCCTTCACCCTGATGCTCTCGCTGGCACGCAATATTCCCCAGGCCCACGCGTCGATACTCGCCGGCAAGTGGGACCGCAAGTCGTTTGAGGGCATCGAATTGCACGGCAAACGCCTCGCCATCCTTGGCATGGGCCGCATTGGCACCGAGTTTGCCAAGCGGGCCCAAGCCTTTGGCATGATTGTCGTCGCCTATGACCCATTCCTAACCGCCGCCCGCGCCCAATCACTCAAGGTCGAATTGGCCGAATCCGCCAACGACGCCCTGCGCGGCGCCGATGTGGTTACCCTCCACATTCCGCTCACCCCGGAAACCCAGCACCTCCTCAACGCCGAACGCATCGGCCTGATGAATCGCGGCGCCCTCATCATCAATTGCGCTCGCGGCGGCCTCGTCGATGAAGCCGCCGCCAAGACCCAGCTCGATGCCGGCCACCTCGCCGGCATCGCCCTCGATGTCTACGAAACGGAACCGCCAACGGCCCAATTCCCGTTGCTCAACGCGAAAAAATGCGTCTTCACCCCGCACCTCGGCGCGTCCACCGCCGAGGCCCAGGAAAACGTCGGCACCGAGGTGGCCTACCAAATCCGCGATTTCCTCGTCAGCGGCGAAGTGCGCAACGCGGTGAACATGCCCAACCTCGATAGCCACACGCTTGAAAGCGTCGGCCCGTACCTCAATCTGGCCAACTCGCTAGGCAAATTGCTGTCCAAGATCGCCCCCGAGCAATGCGATTCGATCCGCGTTTCCTACCTCGGACCGGTCTCCGAACTCGACACTGAGCTCATCACCCGCACCGTGCTCACCGGCTACCTCGCCAGCGCCCACAACCAGGCGCAAGTCAACCTGGTCAACGCCCCAGCCATTGCCAAGGCCCACGGCATTGACGTCGGTGAGGCCACCACCGCCCTCGCCACCAATTGCACCGAGCTCATCGAAGTTTCCGCCATCAAGGGCAGCGAGGCCTGCACCGTCGCCGGCACTTTCTTCGGCAGCTCCGCCCGCATCGTCCACATCGCCGGCCACTTCGTCGAAACCAACCCCCGCGGCCGCTTCCTCTTCGTCGAAAACGACGACCGCCCCGGCATCGTCGGCACCGTCGGCACCACCCTCGGCAATGCCGCGGTCAATATCGCCAACATGGCCCTCAGCCGCACCAGCGACCGCAGCCGCGCGGTGACCGTCATCGAGGTGGACACCGAACCGCCCGCCAGCTTGCTCGACCAACTCCGCAACACCCCTGGAATCCTGCGGGTGCTGAGCTTCGAGCTGTAATCGCATAAAAACCCACAAAATTGCATTGCCAAGTATCCCGACCCGCTCTTATTGTCCCCCCGGCATGAAAAAATTCGTCGTCATAGCTACCTCGCTGATCGCTCTAGCTGGCTTTGCAGCCGCAGACATTCAAGCGCCACCCGGCTCGCAGTACACCTCGTCACGCAAGCTCGGACGCGCGGTTAGCAACATCCTCTACGGATTCATGGAGATTCCGGCGCAATTGGCTCGCAAGGAAGACGAACTCGGCAGCAATGCCGCTGGCTCCTTCGGCTTGGTCGAAGGCACTCATCGCGCGCTGCGCCGTTTCGGCTATGGCTTCTACGAATTGTGCACCTTCACCTGCCCAACCTATCGCGGCACTTACAAGCAACCCTATGAGCGTTGCGGTGAGGATAACCGCATCCAGATGAACGTCGCCGACGGCCTCTCCGAATACCCACCGGAACTCGGCTTCGTGAGCTACTACCGCTACGGCCGCGAGCAATCATTCTGAGAATCTTACCATTCCACTATCCCGGCACGGGCTTCCACCCTGCCGGGATTTTTTTGTACCCCACCCCATCGGTTTGAGCCGCCTATTTCCGCCAGATTTCGCGGAGAGCCGCCGGGCCTAACACCTCCCACGCGCCCTCCACTAAGCTACCAGCGGCGAAGCCACCGATGGCCTTGCGAATCAGGCGCAGAGTTGGGAAGCCGACGGCTGCGGTCATCCGCCGGACCTGCCGGTTTTTGCCTTCGGTGAGTTGCAGTTCGAGCCAAGTGGTGGGGATCGCCTGGCGGAAACGCACCGGCGGCACGCGCGGTGCCACTGCCGGTGGTGGGTCAAGCAAGCACGCGCCGCAAGGCCGGGTCCGATGCCCTTGGATCTCCACGCCGCCGCGGGCAAGCCGCTCCAGCGCCTCAGCCGTGGGGCAGCCCTCCACTTGCGCCCAATAGGTCCTCGGGTGAGCGGCGGCGGGGTTCAATAGCCGGTGGTTGAAGCCCGCCTCGTCGGTGAGTAGCAGCAAACCCTCCGAATCCAAATCGAGGCGGCCGACCGGATAGACGCCGGCCGGGAAGCCGAACTCGGCAAGGGTTCGCTGGCCCGGTTGATCGGGAGTGAACTGGCACAAAACGTCGTAGGGTTTGTGGAAGGCGATGACCATGATTCAGCGGCGGGTTCAGTGGGATGTTGCGAGATCACCGCCCGCCTCGCTTGCGCGGGGCGCCCGCCCAATGGCCATGGCGAGCGCCGATGACCTAGACGAGTCAGAGTGGCGTTTTGATTCGGCAGGCGCGCAATACGCACCACCCGCGCAGGGCCTCGAACAACAAAAAAATACCGGCACCGGTGAGGGTTCCGCTGAGCCCTACCGGGTGGCTCAGGTAGGCAGCTAGCAACAGCGCCAGCCCAGTCAGGCCCCGGACCAGGCGGCCGTAAATGCCAATATTGCGGGAAAAAAATGGATTCATGGTGTGTGGATGGTTTCTGACGGGCGCTTCAGTCATTGCTAGGGATCGGCGACCCCTCGAGACTGAGGCTTTGGCGTTACGTCAACGCCTCACTTGCCGCATCACCGCGACACAATAGCCATCCATTCCCACGCTGTCGATATTTTACAGCCAGGCGTTGCAGGAGAGCGGCTGCTGCCAGAGACAAGCCACCGCCGGTGGCTGACCGTGCTTGGAGAATGCGCCAAGCGTGGCATGGATTCATTCGCTTTGCATGGAAGCTGCGGGCAGGATGCCCGCGCCACTTAGCTGCGCGCCTCCGGCCGCAGGCCGCGCGCAAGCCGCGTCTCGCGGCGCGTAGCAAGTGGCGACCATGCATGGAGCAAGTCGCCAGCGTCAGGCGTGCTGCGGAAAGCAGGTACGATAGCCCTTGGCGCGCTGCGCTGCGATGAGCTTGTCGAATACCTTGGTGGCGGCATCCAGCGGCAGTGGATCCGGGGTTTTGCTGCCGACCGTCAGGTTACTACCGTGCCGGTAATAGGCATAAGTTACCACAAAACCCTCAGCTTTCGGGGCAATAGCGGCATGGTACTCACTCTCATCGGGCCCTTCGTTGAAGTAAAGGGAAGCGGATTGGACGGTGGCTGGTTCGAATTGCATGGCTGGGACGTTTCGACCGAGAGTAGCTCCGCGCCAAGTTTTCCGATATGGGGTGTATCGGAGCTTCTGCACTGCCATGTGCGCGGGGGGGGCTAGGGGATTTGCGTAGCCCCCGCCGACGCCTATGCATGAATGGACGCTTGTGGGGCTTGTTACCGCATCTAAGAAATCATCCTCCCCACTAACTTGCCCGAATGGGAGATGGCAGGGAGCGACGAGCTTATTGTCGTCGTAGGGAAGGATCGCCGATGCACCGAGCCTTCGGCACTCATGCATGGGCGGCTCTTCCGCTACCACTCGACGAATGGGGTGGCTCCTTAGCCCGCCCGGCTGTGGCGCTCAAAACGCCAATCGGCAAGCTAGCGACCGTTGGCGGCGGCGCGTTTCAGCAAGCCGTATTTCGGGGAAAAAATGAAGGCGAGGAGGAATGCCGTGCCAAGCACCAGCACGATGGTCGGGCCTTGTTCGAGGTTGAGATGCCAGCCGATGAGCACGGCCGCGGCGGAGGCGAGCCCGCCTAACAGCGAGCCACCCCAAAACAGGGCGTTGGTCGAATCCGTCAGCAGATAGATGGTGGCGGCGGGGGTAACCAGCAAGCCAAGGGCGAGCATGCAGCCGACGGCTTGCAGGGAGGCAATGAGCACGACGATGAGCACGGCGAGCAAGAGGTAGTTGAGAGCGCGGATCGGTACCCCGAGGGTGGCCGCCACCTCCGTATCGAACAAGGTCATGAGCAGCGGGCGGTGAAGGGCGGTGAGCACGCCGAGCGCGGCGCAGGAAATCCAGAACGTCGTCCACAAGTCGCCATCGCGCAGGCCCATGATATTGCCGAAGAGCCACTCATCGATTTGTTGGGTCACGCCGAGGCGGCGCAGCAGGATGATGCCGCCACTGAAGGCGGCGGTGTAGAGGATGGCTAACGAGGAATCCTGGTCGAGCCGCGAGCCGCGGGAGACCGCCAGCGAGCCCAGGCCGATAAGCAAGGCCGCAAACAAGGCCCCCAGAAAGGCGCTCCACTCGTGCAAACCGGCCACCAGGACCGCCACGGCGATGCCGGGGAGCAGGGCGTGGGACAGCGAGCCGACCTTGAGAGCGGATTTTTTCAATACGACAAAGGCGCTGGCATAGCCATTGGTCAGACCGATGAGCAGGGCGGCGAGGATGGCGCGCTGGTTGAAGGGATGTTGCAGTGGTTCGGTTAGCCAGTCGATCATGCGAGCTCCTTTCCGGCATTGGCGGGTTGGGCGAAGGTCTGTTCCAATAGATCCTTGGTGAATACCTCGGTCACCGGCCCGAAGGCAACACACTTGCGGCGCAGCAGCAGGACTTCATCGTAAATGTCGCGCACGGTGTCCAGATCGTGATGGGCGGCGAGCACCAGCCGCCCTTCTTTGGTTAGGTCGCGCAGGATCTGGGCGAGAGCCGTCTTGGCGGGGTGGTCGAGGCCGCTGAATGGCTCGTCGAGCAGTAAAACGTGGGCCTCTTGGGCCAGGGCGCGGGCGAGGAAGACCCGCTGTTGCTGGCCGCCGCTCAAGGCGCTGATCTGGCGGTGTTGCAAATCCAACAAACCCATGGCAGCCATTGCGTGCTCGACCGCCGCGGCGTCGCCGGCGGAGAAAGGGCGCCACCAACCCGCTTGCGGGTAGCGGCCCATACGCACCACCCCGCGCACCGTAATCGGAAACTGCCAGTCCACGTTTTCGCGTTGCGGCAAATACGCAATCTCGCGGCTCCACTTCGCCACCTGCGTGCCTCGCCAAAAAATTTTACCTGCGGCGATGGGGAGCAAGCCGGCGATGGCCTTGAGCAAGGTACTTTTGCCGGCGCCGTTGGGACCGATCAAGGCGACGCAGGACCCGCACGAGGTGGCGAAGGAAATGTCATCGAGAGCGCGCCCCTCGCGATAGCGGACGCCGAGGTTTTCCACGCTCAGTTCGTGGTGATGGCCGCAGTGGGCACAGGAATCATGGGGGGCGACGGACATCAGATCAGTGTGAGCACCAGTTAAAATGCAGCGGCTGGGCCAGCGAGCGGCAGCCGAGGAGGTAGCGCGTCTGCGCCTCGCGGGCGTCCGGCATGACCGTTAGAAAAACCGCGGTGTCGGCCGGGCTGTCGCCGAGGTCGGCTTGCAGCAACAAGTCGAGGGTGTCGTGGTGGATGGGCAGGGCAACGTCACACTCAGACTCGCCGGCCACCACGTCGGTTAGATCGAGCAGTCGTGTGCCGTCTTCGGTGGTCAGACGCAGCGAGCGGGCGGGGGTGAGCAACTTGAGGCGTAAAATGGCCGGCGTAGCCACGTCTGCGACCAGCAGTGGGGTGCCTTGCTGAGTCGCTGGCAGCGGGCGCTTGGAAGTGAGGTGGTGCAAAGGGATGGCCAGCAATCCTAGGATGGTGAGCACTCCGGCGGTGCCGGCCAGCGGGGAATGGAAGGTTTTGCAATCCATCAGGGAGCGGCTAAGGCTTGGGTAATGGCTTGCACGTTGTGGCGGAGCATGCCCTCGAAGCCCGCATCCTTGCCACTCCCATTGCCATCGGCGATGAGCGGCGTGGCGAGCGTGGTGGCGGTGGCCGTGGCGATGGATTGGAGGACCTTGGCGTTGGTATTGGACTCCGGGAAAATCGCCTTGACGCCGGAGAGTCGCACCGCCGCGAGGGTCATGGCCAACGCCTGCGGCGTGTTGTTTTGCTCATCGTTCAAGCCGGCCACGGCGATGAGCGTGAAATCAAATTCCCTGGCAAAATACGCAAACGCCTGGTGGGCGGTCACCAGTTTGCGCTGGCCACGCGGCACCTTCGCCAGTTCGCCGTGGGCCCAGCGCTGCAATAACTCGAGGCGCGCTCCGTAGGCTTGCGCATTGCCCAAATAGATCCCTCGGCCCGCCGGATCCTTGTCCGCCAGCGCCAGCGCCACCACTCGCGCGGCCCGGCGCATGTTGTCCACCCCATGCCACCAATGCGGGTCGGGCGTGCCGGCGGCCGATGACCCCTCCGTGGCAGCCTCCCCATCTTTGGCGATCATCAGCGACGGAATGCTGCGGCCGACCTCGATGACGCTCACCTCATGCAAGGTATCCTTGAGGCGATTCAGATAGGGTTCGAGCCCCTTGCCGGCGGCCAACACCAAGGCCGACGCTTGCATCTGCTTCAGGTCGCCAGGCCGCGGCTCGAATCGATGTGGGTTGCCACCCTCACCGACCAAATTCACCACTGTCACCCGCTCGCCGCCGACCTGCCGCGCCAAATCCGCCATCAACGGGTGCAAGGCTGCCACCTGCAGCGGCGCCGCGCTGGAAAGCGCGGCGGCGAACAGGCCTATCAGCCAGATGAGCGATGGGGTGGTCATGCCGCCTCGAAATTAGGCAGCCAGCTAGCGATTGCAAGCGAATTGCCACCAGCCGCTCGCATTCTAAGACTTGACCCAAGAGGGGTTTTGATGGACTGTGTCGCCCCTGCTTGTAGCCCATTCTGGCGCTCGGGCGGCCCCTTCCCAAGTTTCCTTCCCCATCCCATTATGCTCCTCCACTTTTTCAAAATGAACGGCGCCGGCAATGATTTCATTCTGGTCGATAATCGCGACCTGTCGCTCAGCGAAGCGCTGGATGCCGATACGATCGCAGCGCTGTGCGACCGCAATCGCGGCATCGGCGCCGACGGCTTGCTGGCGGTGGAGCCGGCGCAGGCGGGCGCGGATTACCGCTTCCGCTATTATAACGCCGACGGCTACGAGGCGGAAATGTGCGGCAACGGGGCGCGTTGCTTTGGCCGCTTCACCGCTCACTTGGGCGAGCAGCTGAGCGAACGGGTCACCTTTGAGACCCTGGCCGGCACCCTGGCCGCCGAGATTATCGGCGACAACGTGCGCATCGCCATGAGCGCACCCAAAGACCTGCAGCTCGCCACTGCTGCCACCGTGGCCGGACTGACCGCGCCCCTGCATTTTATCAACACCGGCGTACCGCACGTCGTCGCATTCCTGGCTAGCCCGGAGGAGCTCGACGGCTTCGATGTCGCCACCCAGGGCAGCGCCGTCCGCCATCACCCGGCATTTGCTCCCGCCGGCACCAACGCCAATTTCGCGGTGGTGCTCGCGCCCCAACACATTTCCATTCGCACCTTCGAGCGCGGCGTCGAGGACGAAACCCTTGCCTGCGGCACCGGCATGGTCGCCTCCGCCTTGATTCACCACTTGCTCAGCGGCGCCGCCAGCCCCATCCAAGTGGACGTGGAGGGCGGCGACACCTTGGAAGTGGGTTTTGAAAAATCCGGGGCGCAAGGATTCGGCAAGGTGACCCTGACTGGACCGGCGGATTTTGTGTTCGAGGGCGAAATCGACATCTAAATTACCGCTTGGACGAACCGCTCCGATCATTCATGCTCCGCCCCGCCATGCAATTCTCAGGCTGCTACACTGCCCTCATCACGCCCTTCCGCGACGGCCACCTCGACGTCCCCGCTTTCCAAGCCCTCATCGAACGCCAGATCGCTGGCGGCGTAGACGGCATCGTCCCCTGCGGTACCACTGGCGAGTCACCCACCCTCGACACCGACGAACACATCGAGGTGATCGGCCTGGCGGTGGAGTTTGCCGCCGGCCGCTGCCAGGTGGTGGCCGGCACCGGCTCGAACTCGACCTCCGAGGCGATCGAGCTGACCGTGGCCGCCGAAGAACTCGGCGCCACCGGCTCGCTGCAAGTCTGCCCGTACTACAACAAGCCCTCGCAACAAGGACTCTACCTGCATTTTAAGGCCATCGCCCAAGCGTCCCAGCTGCCAATCATGCTCTACAGCGTGCCCGGCCGCTCCGTCATCGAAATCGCCCCAGACACCGTCGCTCGCCTCGCCGCGGATTTTTCTAACATTTGTGCGATCAAAGAAGCGGGCGGCTCGGTGGATCGGGTGAATCAATTGCTGCAGGTGCTGCCCGAGGATTTCGCCATCCTCTGCGGCGACGATCCGCTCACCTTGCCATTCATCGCCTGTGGCGCCACCGGCCTAGTGTCGGTCGCTTCCAATCTCATCCCCGACGTCATCGCTCGCTTGGTGCGTGCCTGTCTCAACGGCTCGTTCGACGAGGCCCTCATCCTTCAACGCCAATACTATCCACTGATGCGTGGCCTCATGTCGCTGGACGTCAATCCGGTGCCCATCAAGTCCGCGCTGGCCCTGCAAGGCCATTGTGACCCGGAGTTGCGCCTGCCCCTCGCCGGACTGACGACGGCCCAAACCACCGATCTAACTAATTTGCTAGAGACCTACGGCTTGTTGCCCTGAGGCCAGCCGGCGGCTATTATTTTTCCAGCGTTTTTTCCTAACCATCAATCATTCCTCGCCATGTCGAAACTTTACATTCCCGGTCCAATCAATGTTTCTGCGGAAACTTTTGCTGCCATGAGCCATCCGATGATCGGCCACCGTGGCAGCGAGTTCGAGGAGTTATATGCTTCCGTCCAACCCAGCTTGCAACAACTCGCCGGCACCAGCCGCCCCGCCTACCTATCGACCTCGTCGGCCTGGGGCGTGATGGAAGCCGCGCTGCGCAACCTCTGCGCCAAAAAAGTCCTCACCCTCTGCTGCGGTGCCTTCTCTGACAAATGGTACGACGTCGCCCTCAAACTCGGTCTCGCCGCCGATAAGATCCAAGTGGGCTGGGGCGAAGCAATCGCTCCGGAGTCCGTGCGCGCCAAACTCGAAGAAGGCGGGTTCGACGTCGTCACCCTCATCCACAACGAAACGTCCACCGGCGTGATGAACGATCTGGCCGCCATCGCCGCTGTGGTCAAGGCGTTCCCCGGCGTGATCTTCGTCGTTGATAGCGTGTCGTCGTTTTCCGCCGTGCCCATTGCGATGGACGCCCTAGGCATCGACGTGCTGCTGGCCGGAGTGCAGAAAGCGCTGGCCTTGCCGCCGGGCTTAACGGTGTTTTTCTGTTCGGAAGCGGCGCTGGAGCGGGCCAAGAGCCAGCCTAACCGGGGCTACTATTTTGACTTCATCGAGTTTGCCAAGAACGCGGAAAAGAACAACACCCCGTCCACCCCCGCCATCTCCCTGATCTTTGGCTTGCAATATATCCTCGGCACCATCGCCGCCGAAGGCATGGACCAGCGCTTCGCCCGTCATTCCGCCAACAACGCCCTCATCCATGCTTGGGGCGCGCGCCACGGATTCGCCAATTTCGCACCTGCCGGCCACCAATCGGTTTCCCTAACATGTTTTACCAAACCAGCCGACTTCGACCAGTCGGCGTTCATCAAAAACCTCAAGGGCAAGCACGGATATATTATCAACGGCGGCTACGGCAAAATCAAGGGCCTCACTTTCCGCATCTCCAACATGGGCAATGAAACCGCCGCCACCATGCAGCAACTCATCGCCGCCATGGATGATGTGCTAGCTTAGGCTGGTCGTGGCACTGAGGCGCCACCCCATTTTGTGGTGCTTGCCAACGCGCGGCCCATGCATGCGTGCCGCGGGCTCGGTTCATCCTCGACCCTTCCGCACGACGACACTAACGTCGTCGCTCCCTACCGGGCGGGCCGCTACTGCAAGCCACTTCTGCCCGCGGTTCTGACTTTTTTTTGGAATTGCTTCGCGGGCAGGCGGCGACGACACTCTGCCCGCCATGCTAGATATCCGCGTCATCCGCGACAACCCCACCGCCGTCCAAGACCGTCTCAAAACCCGCGGCGGCGAACATTGGAAACTTGTCACTGAGGTGCTTGCCTGCGACGAGGAGCGGCGCCTTGCCGAGACGTCGAAACAACAACTGCAAAGCACCCGCAAAACCCTCTCCAAGGATATCGGTATGCTCAAGGCCCAAGGCCAGGACAGCTCGGCCATCGAGGCCGAAGCACGTGCCATCAACGCCCAAATCGCCGAGCTTGAGGCGGCCGCCGAAGCCGCCACCCTCCGCCAATCCAACCTTCTCCTCAATATCCCCAACCTCCCACACGAGGCCTGCCCGATCGGCAACGACGAGTCGGCCAATCCCGTCGTGCGCGAGTGGGGCACCCAGCCCGCCATCGACCAACCCAAAGATCACGTCGAGTTGGCCACCGCGCTGGGCTTGATCCACTGGGACGACGCCATCCGCGTCGCCGGCGCCGGCTTCGCCGTCTATCGCGGCCGCGGCGCCCGCCTCGAACGCGCCCTCATCAATTTTTTGCTAGATACGCAAACCGCCAACGGCTACGAAGAAGTCAACGTGCCGCACCTGGTGAAACGTGAGTGCATGGAAGGCACCGGCCAATTGCCGAAGTTTGAGGGCGACATGTATGGCACGGAGCCTGCGGAAAGCGATGGGCGCAACTCGTTGTTTCTGGCGCCCACCGCCGAGGTGCCCGTCACCAATCTCTATCGCGATACCCTCTTGCCCGAAGCTGCGCTGCCCGTGAAAATGGTCGCCTACACCCCCTGCTTCCGCCGTGAGGCCGGTTCCGCTGGCCGCGATAACAAGGGCATCATCCGCATGCACCAGTTTGACAAGGTCGAGCTGGTCCAAATCGTCGATCCCGATACCGGTTTCGAGGCGCTGGAACAACTCACCGGCCACGCCGAGTCGATCCTGCAAAACCTCGGCCTGCATTACCGCGTCATCGAGTTGTGCACGGGCGATGTAGGGCAATCGTCGGCCAAAACCTACGACATCGAAGTCTGGGCCCCCGGCCATGGCAAATACCTCGAGGTGTCCAGCTGCTCGTGCTTCGGTGACTATCAGGCCCGCCGCATGCGCCTGCGGTTCAAGGACAGCGAAGGCAAAAACCGCTTTCCCCACACGCTCAACGGCTCCGGCACCGCACTGCCTCGGCTGTATGTCGCGCTGTTGGAACAATGCCAGCAACCCGACGGCAGCATCCGCATTCCCGCCGCACTCGTGCCGTATTTCGGTGCCCCGAGCATCGCCAAAGCGTAAGAGGGGCACGGCCAGCCTGGCCGTGGGTGAGAGTGCGGCCACTTGAACCCGAACGCCGAAGTTGGGCAATACTCGGGGGAAAATGCACCACAACCGAGCGAAGCGAGATTGCCTGACTGCCTGCTTTTCAAACAATCAGGCAAATTACACGGATTTTACGGATTGAAGTGAGGGCGATCTGGAGCTTCTGCTGTGCTGCAAATGGTGAGAGAATCCAAATCCAAAAAATCC
>WBXE01000021.1 GCA_008932955.1 Verrucomicrobiota bacterium | reverse complement strand
GTGCTGACTATTTGTCTGTCACTCTGTCGACGTGTCACTCTGTCGGCGACAGTAGGGAGCGACGACCTTATTGTCGTCGTGCGGAAGTGACGCCCATGAAATCGAGCCTTCGGCACTCATTCATGGGCCGCTCTTCCGCTACCACCACACGAATGTGGCGGCTCCTTAGCCCGAGTGACTCCAGGTGCTGACTATTTGTCTGTCACTCTGTCGACGATTTTCCCGGAGTGCAGCGGATTGACAGCGGCCGGGCAGACTGCCAGCATCCAGCCAGGTGTCCAATCAACCCAGACCACGCGTTGCCCGCCCCTCCCCACCGGTTTTCCCTATCGCCTGCTGGGCGCTCGCCGGCATGGCATTTTTTCAATTGTTAGTGGCCGGCCTGGCCTTGAGTGCCCGCTTTGAGGCGACCCGCCCAATAAGAATCGTGCAAAAGGAAGTCACCAAGCTCGTGATGGTGCCCGCCCCTGCTCCACCCGCAGCCAGCGCCGAGGCGGTCGTGGCTCGTCCGCCACTGCCCGAGCCGCCGGCGGAGGTCCCAGCGGTGGCCGCCGCGCTGCCGCCGCCCAGCCCATTGCCGACGCCGACGATGGCCGATCCGCGTTGCGAGCAATTACTCACTGAGGCCCGCCAAGCGCGGGTGGCCGGCGATATGGGCATGGCCATTGTGAAACTCGAAGAAGCCCGCGGGCGCTCACCCGAGGACCCCAACATTCAATTCGAGCTCGGCCTGGTACATGAGGCGATGGGAGTATTCGACACCGCCACTGCGCATTACGAAAAGGTATTCCAGATGGGTGTGGCCGGGGCGGGTTCGCTGTACGCAAGGGCGGCGGAAAAATTGCGGGATGGCTTTGAAACCGAGGTATTGCTAGGCAAGCTTGCGCTGGGGCGGGTGCGCATTTTCAATGATCCGAATGATGAGGCTGGGCAGCGGGTGGTGCTATCCATTCCGGTGGAGAAGGCGCCAGGCGTGGAGATTGAGTTAAAGGATCTGAGTATTTCGGTGGAGTTTTTCAACCGCAGCACGCGCGACGGCATCGTCCCGCTGGAAGATAAATCCTGGGTCGCACAAAAATGGCTGTCGGAGCACTTCGCGTGGGTCAACGGCGAGGAAACCCTGCGCATGACCTATCTCATCCCCAAGCTCGACCAAGCCACCGAGCACCTCTTCGGCGAGCGCAGCTACTACGGCCAGGTCGTCTCCTTGCTCTACAATGGCGAACTGCTCGATGTGCAGGCGTGGCCACGCGATTTGGCCGCCCGCAGCCGCCAAAAAGCCGCCGCCGGGCCGGAGGCACCCCAGCCGCCGGAATTTTTGGACAAGGACAATCTGCCGCCAAATTTTGATCCGAACCAGCCGATGGTGTTGCCATCGCGCTGAATGTGCGCCGCTCCGCTACCCGCCCCATGAACACCGCCCCAGAACCCCGCCGCCTCGGCGAATATCTGCTCACCGAATGCTTGGTCGAAGGGCCCCTGACCCGCATTTGGCTCGCCACCCAGGAATCGGTGCGGCGCGCAGTTCTCATCGAAGAGCTGCGCCCCGAGTGCGCTGAGCAAGCGGATGCCTTCCTCGCTGATATTCGGGCCAAGGCAGCGGTCGATCATCCCACCATCGGCTCGGTCTATGAAGCGGTGGCCGTACCGGGCCTGTGTTTTTATGCGCGGGAATTGTTGCCAGGCGCCACCCTGGAGGACCGCCTCAAGGCCGCGGAGCCGCTCAAGCCGGTCCGCATGGCCCACTATTTGCGCCGGATTGCCGAGGCCAACCTCTATCATGAAGCCCGCGGCCATGCCACCGACGTGTTTGGCCCCGCCTCCGTCCATATCGACGACCAGGGAGTGATCCGCTTGGAAAACCTGGCGCTGGCCACCGCCCGCGAGCCGGAGCAATCCCAGCGCGACATCCTCTGTCTGGGCCAGGCCTTGCCCGCACTGGTGGCCGACGGCTTGCCAGGAGCCACCCGCCTGTTCACCCTGCTGGCGTGGATGCGCGGCGAGCAAAACGGCCCGCCGATGGATTGGAAAACCATTCATGGCTATTGCCAACAAATCGAGCAACAGCTGGCCGAACCGTTGCTCAATCCAGCCCCCGTCACCGCTGCTATGATCCCCAGACGCAAGGCCTCACTCGGCCTCCTCGGCGCGCTGCTTGCAGCAGTCTTGGCTGGCATCCTCACCCTCGTTTTCCTCACCCGCCACCGGCCGCCACCGCCCCCCCCACGCATCCAAGCACCCGAGGCCGTCGCCATCAGCGAGGGCGTCTATCCCACACTGGATGGCCCCAGCGAAACCCACCGCGCATTCCGCATCGCCGCGCATGAAGTGACCATCGGCCAATACTCGGCGTTTCTGGAGGCGCTCGCCTTACTCGCCAAGGAGGGCCGCGGCTCCTTGTTTGATTTCGATAACCAGCCCGCCGAAAAAACCGGCCATTTGCCCGACGATTGGGCGGCGCTGGTAGAAGCGGCGCGGGCCAAAGCCACGTGGCAGGGGCACCCCGTCACGCTGGATTCGCCGGTCGTCGGCGTGGACTGGTGGGATGGCGCCGCCTATGCCGAGTGGAATCGCGCCCGCCTGCCTACGCAGGAGGAATGGTTCGCCGCAGTGTGCGCCGGCATGCAAAAACCGGCCGGCTTGCCGCCGGGTGACTGGCAACCGGTCTCTCTGGAGACGGCCGACCGCACGCCCTCCGGCTTGCTAGGGATGGCAGGATCGGTGGCGGAATGGACGCGCAGCCAGGCGCTCAATCCGGCCAATCCTCTGGGCCAACGCCAGTGGGTCATCATCGGTGGCTCGTATCTCAAACCTGCCAACGGGGCGCTGACCCGCGAATGGACCGACGAGCGCCTGCAACGCCGGCCCGACCTAGGATTCCGGGTGGTGTTTTATCCAAACTGAATTAGCCCCGCCCATGTTTCACATCGTATTGGTTACCCCTGAAATCCCTCACAATGCCGGGGCCGCCGGACGTTTGGCGCTGGCCACCGGTGCCACCCTCCATCTCGTCCGTCCGCTCGGATTTTCCCTCGATGACAAATACGTCAAGCGCACTGGCCTGGATTATTGGTCACGGGTGGACCTGCGTTTGTGGGATTCATTCGAGGATCTAACTGCCGCCGCCGAGCCGGCCGCAGGGTTTTGGTTTTTGAGCACCAAGGCCCAGCGCTCACCTTGGCAGGCAGCTTTCCAAGCCGGCGATTACCTGGTGTTTGGCTGTGAAACTCGCGGCTTGCCCGAGCCCATGCTGGCCGCTGCAGCAGAGCGGGCCCTGTGCATCCCGATGCTCCCCGGCGCCACCCGCAGTCTCAATTTGGCCACCTCAGTGGCGATCGTGCTGTACGAAGCCGTCCGGCAGCAAGGCGTGGAGTGGTAGCGAACCTTTGTTCCTGCAACCGTCTGCATAAACCCTCTGACTAACTTGGCTCGGAAGCGGCCAGTTAGGGGGCGACGACGTTACTGTCGTCGTGCGGAAAGACCGACCATGCATCGAGTCTTCGGCACTCATGCATGGGCCGTTCTTCCGCTACCACCACCCGAATGTGGTGGCTCCTTAGCCCAAGCGACTCGCTGCGGGCAACATGCCCGAACCCCTTTGGGTCGGGCATGTTGCCGCGAGAGGCGGTCGATTACTTGCGGAGGGCTTCCTCGCGGGCCTTGGCGGCGGTGATGACTTCCTCTGCGATATTGCGCGGGCAGGGCGAGTATTGCAGGAACTCCATCGAGAACTGGCCACGCCCGGAGGTCATGGTGCGCAGGTCGCCGATGTAGCCAAACATGGAACTCAGCGGAGCTTCCGCCTTGACTCGCACACCGTGAAACACCGTGTCTTGGCTCTTGATCATGCCGCGGCGACGGTTGAGGTCACCAATGACGTCGCCGACCTGGGCTTCCGGGGTGAAGACGTCGATCTTCATGATTGGCTCAAGGATATGCGGGCCGGCCTTTTGCATCGTCTGGCGATAAGCGGCCTTGGCGGCGATTTCGAAAGCGATGGACGACGAGTCCACCGCGTGGAAACCACCGTCGGTGAGGGTGACTTTGAAATCCAAGCAGGGGTATCCGGCGAGCGGCCCCTTGGTGATGGAGGTGCGGAAGCCTTTTTCCACCGCGGGAATGTATTCCTTGGGGATATTGCCACCGACCACGGCGCTTTCGAACACAAAGCCCGAGCCGGGCTCGAGCGGCTCGATAGTGTACTCGATTTTTGCAAACTGGCCGGAGCCGCCGCTTTGCTTCTTGTGGGTGTAGCTGTCCTTGACCGGCTTGGTGATGGTTTCGCGATAAGCCACCTGCGGGGCACCGACATTCACCTCGACCTTGTGGGTGCGCTTGAGAATGTCGATTTTGATATCGAGGTGCAACTCGCCCATGCCTTTGAGGATCAACTCATTGGTTTCCTCGTCGGTTTCGACGTGGAACGACGGGTCTTCCTTGACCATTTTGCTGATGGCGACGCCGAGTTTTTCGGCGTTGGCGCGGTCCTTGGCAGCTACCGCGATGGAAATAACCGGCTCCGGAAACACCATCGGCTCCAGCGTGGCCGGGCGGTTCACATCGCACAGGGTGTGACCAGTCTGCACGTTTTTCATACCCACGATGGCGATGATGTCACCGGCCTGGGCGACGTCAATTTCGGTGCGGTCGTTGGCATGCATTTCGACCATGCGGCCGACGCGCTCGGTCTTGCCAGTGAAGGTATTGAGGACGGTGTCGCCCTTCTTGAGCACGCCCGAATAGACGCGGGTGAAGGTCAGGGCGCCGAACTTGTCGTCCATGATCTTAAAGGCCAAGGCGCGGAATGGCTTGGTCACATCCACGATGGCATACTCGCCGGTCGGGTTGCCTTCCAAGTCCACTTCGGGTTGTGGCTGCACTTCGGTGGGGCAGGGCAGGAATTCCACGACCGCGTCGAGGATATTCTGGACGCCTTTATTTTTGAACGACGACCCGCAATAGGTCGGGAAGAAATCCATCTTGATGGTGCCGGTGCGGATACAACGCTTGAGGGTCTCGATATCGGGCTGTTCGCCGTCGAGGTATTTTTCCATCACCTCATCGTCCTGTTCGACGGCAGTCTCGACGAGCATGGCGCGATAGGTTTCGACCTTGTCGACCATGTCCGCAGGCACGTCGCCGACGGTGAAATTGTCGGGCAGGCCGGTTTCATCCCAGACATAGGATTTGCGGGTGAGCAGATCCACCACGCCGACGAAGCTGTTTTCCACCCCGATGGGCAGCACCATCACCAGCGGCTTGGAGCCGAGGATGTTTTGGACTTGGTCGATCACCCGGTAGTAATCCGCGCCGATGCGGTCCATCTTATTGACGTAAATGATACGGGAAACGTGGGATTCCGTGGCGTAGCGCCAGTTGGTTTCGCTCTGGGGTTCGACGCCGCCAGAGGCGCAAAACACGCCCACGCCGCCGTCGAGCACCTTGAGTGAACGGTACACTTCGATGGTGAAATCGACGTGGCCCGGGGTGTCGATGATGTTGAATTGGTAATCTTTCCAAAAGCAGGTGGTGGCGGCCGATTGGATGGTGATGCCGCGTTCCTGCTCTTGCTCCATGAAGTCGGTGGTGGCCGCACCGTCATGAACCTCACCCATTTTGTGAATCTTGCCGGTGAGCTTGAGAATGCGTTCGGTGGTCGTCGTCTTGCCCGCATCAACGTGGGCGAAAATGCCGATATTGCGGTATTTGGTGAGGTCTTTCATGCTGTGGATGGGGTACGGATTGACACGCCGGCACGGCGTGGCTGGGGCGCATTCCTAGTCGGAAGCCGCGTTTTGGCAATCCTAGACTCGCAAGAATGCAACATTTCTGCGCTTGAGGCCACCCAAGCACCCGAAATTTCCCGGCTCGCCGCGGATTTTAGATGAAACCCGAAAACCGCATTTTGACCAAACTCGAGGATAGATGAACCACAACCGATGGCGGACGACTCGTCCAGGGATGCGCCAGGCCGGAAAAGCCGCCGGAAAAGCTTGCCAGGCAGCGGTCGGCTGCCAACTTGGTGGCGACAAGCGGCATTTATCATGTTCATCTACTTTTTGGTAGCACTCGGCAGCGGTTTGGGCGGATTGTTGCGCTTCACCCTCTCCGGGTATGCGGCGCAACATTGGGGCGAAACATTTCCCTGGGGCACCTTGCTGGTCAACGTCACCGGCTCGTTTGTCATCGGGTTTTTCGCCACCCTCACCGAACCTGGGGGGCGGATGTTTGTTGGCGGCAACGGCCGCCAATTTGTCATGTCCGGGGTGCTGGGCGGCTACACCACGTTTTCCTCATTCAGCCTGCAAACCCTCTCGCTCGCCCGCGACGGCGAGTGGTTCCAAGCCGGCTCCAACGCCGTCATCAGCATGGCACTCTGCCTCATCGCCGTGTGGCTCGGCCATCTGCTGGCCGCCACGCTCACCCAGCCCCGCTGACCCCCCCCACCATTGCCATGAGCCTTTCCGCCCAATCCCTGCTGCTGCGGGCCTTTCTGCGGTGACCGTGATCCAATATCGGCAAGGGCGGAGCGCCGAATGAGGTGTTAGTTTGGTTCTCTCGGACTTTTGGCTTGGATCGGCGGGCGCTAGCTCCTATTTTTCGGCCGGCGAGAGCCATTTCCTCATGGTCAAAAAAGATTTCACCATCCTCAACAAGCTCGGCATTCATGCCCGCCCAGCCGCCCAATTTGTGAAAATTGCCAATCGCTTTCAGGCCGAGGTGTATGTCGAACGGGACGGAGAGGAAATCGACGGCAAAAGTATTATGGGAGTGATGATGCTCGCCGCCGGCTACGGCTCGATCATTACCGTCACCGCTGACGGCAGCGACGAAGCGGCGGCCATCGCTGCCATTGGCGATTTGATCGAGCGCAAGTTCGAGGAATCCTGAGCGGGTCGAGGCAATTGCGCCTTGCTAGAAGGTTTTTCCACAGGCAAGCTAGCCACGAGCCATGGCCACCAGCACGCACCCCACTGAAGTCGTCCACGAGGGTATCCCGGCATCCCCTGGCATCGCCATGGGGCCGGTGCACGTCATTGCCCGGGGTTTTTCCGCGCCCGAAGTGTTTGAAATCGCGCTCAGCGAGGTCCTCCACGAACAGGAACGCTTCCGCCTAGCCGTCGAACTCACCAAACAACAGCTCACCGAGCTGCAAACGCGGCTGGAACATATCGCCGGCGACGATCATGGCGACATTTTTGAGGCTCACATCATGATGCTGGAGGATTCGGCGGTGCTGGACCGGGTGGCCGCAGCCATCGCCAGCCGCTGCCAAAATGCCGAGTATGCATTTTACGCGGTGATGCAGACGTTTCTTGAGGGGATGCGCCGCATCCCAGACCCCTATTTCCGCGAGCGCACGGCTGATATCGAGGATGTCTCCCAACGCGTGCTGCGCAATTTCCAAGCCGATAGCGAGCCCCGCCAACTCGGCCCGAACGAAACCCATATCCTTATCGCCTACGACCTCACCCCGTCGGACACCGTCGGCATGGACCGCCGCCACTTGCTGGGTTTCGCCACCGAGCAAGGCAGCGTCAACTCGCACACCGCCATCCTCGCCCGTGCCTTCGGTATTCCCGCGGTGGTCGGGCTGAGCCGCTCGGTCATTGATGTGACCGCCCTGAGCTCGGCGATTCTCGATGGTTACGCCGGCCGGCTGATTCTGCATCCCTCGCCCGCAACGCTCGCGCACTACCGGCAACTGCACGCGGAAAAGGAGAAAATCCGCAACGCGCTAGAGAGTACCCGCGATGCGGCCACCGAGACGCTCGACGGTCATCATCTCACGGTTTCGGCCAACATCGAGTTGCTGGAAGAACTCGAGCTCGTTGCCCACTGCGGGGCCAAAGGCGTCGGCCTCTACCGCACCGAGTTTCTCCTCCTCAATGGCAGCGACATCCCCAGCGAGGCCGTCCAAGCCGATGCCTACTCACGGGTGGCCCGCGCCCTAGCACCCCACCCCGTGATCATCCGCACCCTGGATGCCGGTGGCGATAAGCTGCCGGTCGAACCGCTCACCGAGCCGGAGCCCAATCCGTTCCTAGGTTGGCGTGGTATCCGGGTGTCACTGGCCCGGCCCGCCATGTTTCGCGAGCAACTTCGGGCCATCCTGCGGGCTAGCGCGGTGGGCAAAGTGGCGGTGATGTTTCCGCTCGTCTCCGGTCTCTCGGAAGTGGAGCGAGCCCGTGAGCTCATCCGCCGCTGCATGGATGAATTGGACCGCGAGGGCATCCCCTTCGACCATCAACTCCCGGTGGGAGTCATGGTTGAGGTCCCATCCGCCGCCGTCTGTGCCGATTTACTCGCCCCGCATGTGGACTTTTTTTCCATCGGCACCAACGACCTCATCCAATACACCGTTGCGGTGGACCGGGTCAATCCTCACGTCGCCGAGCTCTACCGGCCCACCCACCCCGCCGTCATCCGCCTCATCAGGCATACCATCGATGCCGGCATCGCTCATGGCATTTGGACGGGCATCTGTGGCGAAATGGCTGGCGATATCCGTCTCACCCCGCTGCTCATCGGCCTCGGCGCCAAGGAATTATCCGTCGGCCCGCAACGCGTCGCTCGTGTCGGCCAAGCCATCCGCTCCCTCAACTTGGCCGAATGCTCGGCAATGGCCACCGACGTGTTGGGCCAAACCCGCAGCTACGACATTCTCAACATGTCCCTCGAGATCGCCAGCCGCAGCTACGGGTATTTGTTGGACTAAATCCGGCCGTAACCCCCTCTCCCTTGCCCAAATGCGCCGAAAAACGCACATTTATATCCGCTCTTGCAGCATTTCAGCTTTTACCCAACCCCTCTTTCCCCTCATCGTCCTCCCGGCATGAACGACGATCGGCGGCCGGGCAAATCGCCGCAACCCCGTGGCTCTCACAAAAAATAGGCAAGTAATATGATGAAAAAAACGTTGATTCTTAGTTGTTGGTTATGGGCCGCTGCTCTAACGTTCGCCGGGGAGCGGGTCGCGCTGTGGCCGGAAGGAAAGATCCCAGATTGCCAGGCCCATCAGATTGCGGCGACCACCCGAGAGGCGCAGGCGCCGGGGTTCAAGGCGGCGGACCACGCGATGGCGCATCTCGACTGGTACGAGGCGCCGGCGGCGAAAAATGGCGGATGCATGTTGCTCATTGCCGGCGGCGGTTATCAGATTTGCGGCGACGAGGCGTGGATTGACCTGGCCGCGAAGAAATTCACTGAGCTCGGGTTCGTCTGCGCGCGCCTCACCTACCGTACGCCGCGTCCGCAAGGGTTGCCGATCTACCAGAGCGCGTGGGAGGACGGGCAGCGCGCCGTCCGCCTCATGCGCAACGAGGCGAAGAAGCGCGGATTTGACCCGGAGAAAATCGGCGCGTTCGGGTTCTCCGCAGGCTCGCACCTGACGGTCTTGCTCGCGACGAGCGCACTCACGCCGGCTTACACCCCGGTCGACGCGCTCGACCAGCTCCCCTGCCACCTCAACTGGGCGCTGCCGGTCTACACCGCCTATGCGCTCAGCGACGGACTCGTCGGTCCTAACACGCGCGAGGGCGACGCGATCGACGCCAAGCTCTCGGACGTGTTCAAGTTCGACGCGAAGACGTGTCCGATGGCGCTCTTTCACGGCGGAATCGACGCCTATTCACCCACCGGCTCCACCCAGATCTACCGCCAGCTCCGCAAGATGAAAATCCCGGCAGAAATCCACCTCTTCGCGGACCGTCCCCACGGCTTCATGGGCGACTCGAGCAAAGGCGACAACGGCAGCGCCTATGACCACTGGCTCGACCGGATCGCCGAGTACGTCCGCCAGATGAATTTTGACGGGCACCTCGGCGAGGAAGTCGATCTCATGGCCCGTTATTCAAATAACGATGCACGCGGCGAGTACCGCAAGGAGCCGGTCTGGCCGGATGGCAAGATACCTGATTCACAGCCAAACCAGTGCCTACCTTATCTCGAGTGGCACCTGCCAAAGAAGCTCAAAACCAAGGCGATCCAGATCATCTGCTCGGGCGGCAGCTACATGGGCAACGACCCGGACGGATTCGAAGTCGCGCCAGCGCGGCGTTACCTCAACGAAAAGGGCATGACCGTCGTGACGATAAAATACCGCACGCCGCGTCCGCTGGGCGGACTAGCCAAGCACACCACGGCCTGGCAGGATCTGCAGCGCGCCATCCGCATCGTCCGCAGCGAGGCCGCCGCGAAGGGACTCGATCCCGACCGCATCGGCATTATGGGTTCCTCGGCCGGCGGACACCTCACGCTCATGGGCGCAACCAGCTCGAAACGCCGCTCCTATGCACCTATCGACGACCTCGACAAGCTTGCCTGCAACGCCCAGTGGGCGGTCGCTATCTATCCGGCGTACGCGCTCACAGACGGCGCGGATGCACCGAATGCGAAGGGCGGCAACGAGGATGACGCGCGGCCCGTCCCGGAGCTCTCGTTTGACCTAGCGACGTGTCCGATCCTGTTCATCCACGGCGATGCAGACGCTTGGGCGGCGATGAATTCCGTGAAATGCTGGGAGCAACTCCGCCGCATGGGAATCCAGTCAGATCTCCACACGCTTGTCGGACGCGGGCACTGCTTCCAGCAGAAGGCCGCCCCGGGCACGGGCAGCTATACCTGGATGGATCGCATGTGGGAATTCATGAATCACAAGGGGTTCAATCAATAATTACATGGTGACAGATCCAAAGCAGGACGGCATTTGAACGGCCATCTGCGGCGCGGGTCATACATGGTGACAGACAAATAGTAGGCTGGCATTTGGACCGGCCTCTGCGGCGAAATGGCCGGCGATATCCGTCACACCCCGCTACTCATCGGCCTCGGCACCAAAGAATGGCCTGTCGGCCAGCAACGCGTCGCTCGCGCCATCTGCTCACTGCACCGGCGCGGCGGCCGCCGGCTCAGGCGCGACGGACACTTCCGGCATTGCGGTGGCATCCGGCACCGGTACGGCAGCGGGGTCCGTTGTGGCAGCAGGGTCCGGTGTGGCAGCGGGGTCCGTTGTGGCAGCTGCGGGTTCAGGTGTGGCAGCAGCGGGGTCCGGCGTAGCGAAGGGATCGGTGGCTGTGGCGGGCAGGGTCGGGAGAGTTTGGGCAACGCGGCTAGCTTTGAGTGTTTTGGCCTTCGCCTGAATGGCGCTTGGCAACCACCCGTCGGTCTCCCTGTAGTGACGGATGCACAGGCCGACAAAAAACGCCATCAACGCAAGCGCCAGAACCAACAGGAAAAGCATAAACCCCTTGCCGCCGCCAGAGCTTGCCGCCGCCCGCTTCCGCCCCGCCGTAGCCGACGCGAATTCCGGCTCCCGGCTATCGGGCATTTCCTCCAAGCCCTTTTCTCTCAGTAGCTGGGCACTTTCCTCCTCGCTTAATTGAAAATCAAAGACCGCATCGCCCAAGTTCACGACGGTCCCATGTCGCAAGCCAATCGTGTCGCTGCGATGGCCATCGAGCTTGATGCCATTGGTCGAGTCCAGATCGCGCAGTTCGTAACCGCCCTCGACGCGCACCATTTCAGCGTGGCGCACCGAGATGGAGCCGTTATCGATAGCAATGTCGTTTTCGCTGCCCCTGCCGACCATCACCACCTGACGATCAAGCGGAAACCGATAAGGCTGGGGCATCTTGTCCGGGACGGTAATGGTTATGCGGGGCATGGTTGCGGTCGGTTAGTTCGACGACTTGTAGCGTGACGGCAAAAAAGATCACGGAAAATCCCCTGGAATTTGATTTACATGGCAGAATTTGATTTCGGTTGCAAAAGCCGCGGCATCTGTGCAATTTCCCCCCGTCATGGCCAACCCGACAAACGTCCTCTCCAACGGAATCGAGATCACCGGTTCCATCCGCTTCACCAACGATATGATCATTGATGGCAAGATCAATGGTGAAATCATGTCCGACAAAGGCCGGGTGACCATCGGCGAAAACGCCAACATCGTCGGCGACATCAGCGCCGGAGAGGTGAAAATCTACGGCAAAGTAGAAGGCAAGATCACTTCCCAGCGTTGTGAACTCAAGGACAAGTCGTGGATCAACGGCGACATCAAGTCCAAGGTTTTCTCGATGGAAGAAGGCGCCAAACTCACCGGCCGCACCGATATCGGCGGCTGAGGACAGCGCTTCGGCACTCCTTCAACTATGTGGGTGATGGAACAAATTTCACCAATGAAATCCAGCGAGCGGGTGGAAGCGATGGAACTTCTGTGGGAACCGTTTGCCAAGAAGGGAATGGATTATCCCTCACCGGATTGGCTCCATGAGCAGCTCACTGCGCGTTAGAAGTGTTGAAATGCGAAACCTGAGGCAAGCCTGGGGCTTCAAGCGGAAATTCCCGGGATTTCCTCCTGGCCGAAGAGGGTGAGGCGATCGCAGAGTTGCGCCTTGAGGTCGTCCAGAGAAATCAAGGGAAATCATTCTCTCGTTGATTCATTCGTTCCCCAAGGCAAGGTATTTCAATGATGATCACCACATTAACAGGCAAGAATCAGATCACCATTCCGGCGGCCTTGTCGGCCAAGCTTAAACTCAAGCGCGGCACGCGGCTTGAGTGGATGGCTACGAACGCGCCAGACGAGATCCACTGCCGGATTCTGCCGGACCCGGCGGTGTTGGCGAGCGAACTGCATGGCGCGGGGCGGCGGTATCTTCAGGCAGGAAAAAAGCACCCGCCGGCCGCGTTGCTTGAGGAGCGGGGAGCCGAGGATGGCGGGCGGAAAGGGCCGCGGTGACGCACCTGCTGGACACTTCCGCCGTGCTGGCGGTGCTGCGCCTGCCGGATAAGCTGCGGCCATGCCGCAGGATCTAACAGGATGCCCGGTTTCCCACGCCATTCGTTGCGCTGCAACTGCTCAAGGTATTTGCGGTCGCGTTGATGGCCTTCAAACGCCACATGAGTGACGTCCTTGCGACCGCTGTCGAAGATGCCGAAAGAGCCGCATAATTTCTCCAGCGCTCAGCCCCAGCTGGAATTCATTTGCAAAATTTGGTTGCGCTCCGGTGGTAGCCGCCTAAGATTGTCATTGACTGCTGTGTGCGTTCAATTTGACTGCAAGCCCGAACCGATGCCATGGAACCGGGATCACACTTTTGCCAGATAGGTCACGCCTTCACTGGAAGACCGATGAAGGCAAAATGATCCCACTTATTGAGCTTTAGGAACGTGGCTCTTTGCACCAAGGACGGCACAGCGGTTTCTTCTTTTTCGGGGATCGGAGTTGATTTTCGGTTTAGAATCGAGGACTCTCCCATCCCCATGAAATGCTTAGGCGCAGTTTTTCTCACCTGCTTAGCCATCTTGCCGCCGGCCGTGGCCGAGGTCTTGCTGGGGCCGCCGTCCAGCAAGCTCGCGCCACTTTCCACTGCAGCGCAGCTCGTCGCTCAACTCTCCGACGAAAGTTTTCAACGGCGCGAAGTGGCCACCGCCAAACTTTGGCAACTCGGTAAGACGGCCCTAGAGGAATTGCAAGCAGCCGCCGGCGGCAGCGACCCCGAAGCGGCGTACCGGGCCAAGGAGTTGCTACACAAAATCGAGCTCCACATCACCCCGGCCACCGACGCCTTGATCATCACCTTGGTGGAGCGTTACCAAAAGGCCTCACCGGCAGAAAAAATCCCCCTCCTCAAGGCCATGCGGCAAAAACATGCCTACTGCCAAATCCTCACGCTTTACGCTGCGGAAACCGACCCGAAAACCCGCAGCGACCTGCAAACCATCGTCAGCGGCATCGCGATTTTTGCCGCCCGCGAGCGCCTGGTGGAAGGTGACGACGCGGGTGCTCGTGAGTTACTGGAGTTGGCACCCGCTGATGCCAAGAGCTTGATGTCACTGGCAGCGTATCACCGCGCCAACGGCACCCTCGAACAAGAACTCCAACACGCCAAAACCTCTAAAGCCAACGGCGCCCCCGCCTGGCAACTCGCCCTCCAGCGCGCCGCCGGCCGCCTCAGCGAAGCCCAGGCCACCGCCACCGATGCCGGCGATCCCCTGCTCGCCGCCACCATGGCCATGCTCGCAGGTGATCCCCTGCCCTGGCTGGAACAGCACACGGCTAATCGCCATGCCAGCCGTGACGCCGACCTCTACTCACCGCTGGCCATCAAGCGCTGGCAAGAACATGCCTTGGGCAAAAATGACCTCGAGCCCTGCCTCAAGCGGCTCAACTCGCGCAACCCCACACTCCGCGCCTTCGCCTCCAACGCGCTCTTCCTTCTCGGCGAGCCAACAGCAGCGGAAGCCAGCTACACCAAGTCCTCACCCTTGGATGCCTTCATCTATTTTGAGGCCTTGGAGCGCATTCCAGAGGCACTGGCCGCCATCGGCCTAGACCCCGACAATCCCGACTTCACCGCGTGGGTCCACACCCGTTTCGATAGCCTCCTCAAAGAGCCCGACGCCGGCGACACCGCCCCCACCAGTGAGCTCATCGCCCTTGCCAGCTTTTTGGAAAACCGCGGTCTCAGCGAGGAACTTGCCAAGGCATTCGACGCCCCGCTGGCACGACTGGCCAAACAGGATCCGGACGTCTTCACCCGTTTCCTGGCCTCCCTGTTCGGCAATCGTTTCGTGCGCAGCGGCATTCCCGGCCCGCTGCTCGGCGCAGGCAGCACCTGGGCCGGCGACGACGCAGAGCGCTGGGAGCAACTCGTGCTAGCCGCCTTCGGTGACAACGAGGAGACCCTCGCCTGTTGGAAATGGTTCGCCGAGCTCCAACCCGATGCCTCCCGCAAACAACGCCTCGCCGCCATGCTCGCCATCGCCGGCTACGGCGCCGACCCCGACCACCTTCGGGACTCTTGGCTCGCCCTTGCCTGGGCCGCCATCACCAAGGCGGATGCCGACCCACAAGCGCGACTCCTCAAGCAGCTCGCCTCACTGGTTGGGGCCACCGCCGACGCCGCCACCCATCTAAAAATCCGTGACCTGCAGCCGCCCGCCGCGCCCGTCACTGAGTGGGACAGAGTCGCCCTGCTCCAGTTGCTGCAGTTTTCCGCGGCTGGCCGCTGGGAGGAGGCCTCCCAATTCATCCTGCAACTTCTAGCCAGCAAAACCGATCCCTCTGCCAACGCCCGCCCCGACCTCCATGCCTATGCCGCCTCCTGCCTGCGGCGCGCCGGCCACCCGAATGCGGCTAGCGCCCACGATGTCTGGGTCGAAAAACTCGCCCTCGGGGATGCCGCCAGCGACGTTTACATTGGCCACGGCTACGCCTTCGGCGGCGACTATGAGCGCTGCTCGTTGTGGTGGGAGCGTGCCGCCCGCGAGGCCAGTCCCGAAAGCGAGGACTATTCCGACATCCTGCTTGCGCTATCCACCGACCAGCTCAAGCGCGGCCTCTGGAGCCAGGCTGCCGCCACCTCCGAGGCGCTGGCCCAGATCTACAGCGGCAGCAACAGTTCGCCGCTGGTATTCCTGCGCTTGCGGCTCCAAGCGGATCAGGCACATGCACTCAGCCTGCTCGCCACCGCGCGGGCCAGCGCCATCTCCCTGTTGGAAAAATGTCACGCCCTAATGCCCTGCGATGGCTCGCTCGCCGATAGTTTTTTTCCCGCCCTGCGCCAGGCCGGGCTCATCCAACAACATGACGCTTGGTTCGAACTCACCTGGAAGCCCCTCCAAGCCGTCATCCAACACTACCCGCTCTCCCACAATACCCGCAACACCGCCGCGTGGCTCGCCGCCCGCGCCTTGCGCCACCTCGATGAGGCCGAGGCCCACCTCCACCAAGCGCTTGCCAGCCATCCGAACCAAGCCGCCTATCTCGACACCATGGCCGAGTTGCAATTCGCCCGCTGCAACCGCCAACAAGCCATCGAGTGGTCAGATAAATCCATCAATGCCATGCCTGCCGACGAGGATGTGCGGCGCCAGAATGAGCGCTTCATTCACGACCCGCTGCCGGAGTAGGCGGTGCCGCTTGCCCCCCTGTCAAACTAAGGAGCCACGACCTTATTGTCGTGTCTTCACCCCCTGTGGGATAGCAGTTGAAGAAACCACGGATTACACAGATTACACGGATTTGTGGGTTTTGAATGTTTCACCATTTGCAACTTCGGAGAAGTTGCAAATAGAACCTATTTCAATCTGTGTAATCCGTATAATTTGCCTGAATATTTGAAAAGCAGTCAGTCAGGCTATCTCGCTTCGCTCGGTTGTGGTTAATCTATCCGACTCTTGGAATCCAACTTCGGCGTTCGGATTAACTTGACGCGCATGTGCACCGGCTCACGCCAGCCACCGGCGGGCGGCGGCGGCATCCGCCGCAATTTGCTCCCGCAGCAAGTTCAGCGCCGCAAAGCGTTGCTCCGCTCGCAGGAATTGCACAAACTCCACCTCGATTTCGCGCCCGTAAAGATCACCGGAAAAATCCAACAGATGCACCTCGAGCACCCGGGTCGTCCCGTCCACCGTCGGCCGCACGCCGAGGTTCGCCACCCCGGGTCGTGCCTCTCCATCCGCCAGTGCCACGCGCACGGCCCACACGCCGTCAGGTGGCGTGAGTTGCTCGCCGAAGGCGATATTGGCGGTGGGAAAACCGAGTTGGCGGCCGAGGCGGCGACCTTCCACCACCGGCCCGCCGACGCTGTAAGGCCGGCCCAGCATGCGGGTAGCGGCGGCCAGCGAGCCATCGCGGATGGCTTGGCGGATGCGCGTGCTGCTCACCCGCTCGCCATCGACCATCACTGGCGGCAGCGGTTCCAACTGGAAGCCGGCAGCGGCGGCCCGCACCTGCAAAAATGCCACATCGCCGCCACGACCGCGGCCGAAGCGCCAGTCCTCGCCCACGGCCAGCGTGCGGATCGGAGACGCCAGCAATTGTTGAAAAAACTCCTCAGCCGCCAACCCCGCCAGTGCCGCATCAAACCGCAGTGGCACGAACAGACCCACTCCCAGAGCTGCGACGATTTTCGCCTTGTGTGGCAACGTGGTAAGCACTGCGCTGGGCGCCAGGTCGGGGGCGAGAACGCGCACCGGATGCGGATCAAAGGTGAGCACGCCCGCCAAGCCGCCACTGCTGGCTGCTGCGGCCACGGCGCGCGCAATGACCGCCTGATGGCCGACGTGCACGCCATCAAACATTCCGAGTGCCAAGTGCAAGGGCGCGCCCAGCGCAGGCAGTTCATTCAACCGGGTTCGTATTAGCACGCCCGGTCATACCCCTGCAGTGCCGATTCGCAAACCCCAATCTGCGCCATGACCTAGGGAATTTCACTCCGTTTTGCCGTCGGAACTCAGGGAACGACCTTGTTTTTGACAAAGGGCTGAGCAAGTTGAACTCCCCTAATTCGTGGCAAATAAACCACTGAAATACTCATGACCACGGAGAGCCATAATAAGACATCGGACTATTTTCCTGTCTCCAGGTACGGCTCTCCCACACATTGCGTAGGTAACGGGTTGCGAAAGGTGGCCCGAGACGCACTTGAATCCCAGCTAGGGCCAAGACCCGATGCCCCCCCCGTGTGGCCCGCCATCATGCCCTCGTGCAATTCACCCCTTCTGCTTGAGTAAATCGCGGATCTCGGTGAGCAACTTTTCGGTGGCGCTGGGCTCCGGCGAAACTGCCTTCGCGGCGGTGTTCGCGGCGAGCGCCTTGGCCTTGTTGATGGCCTTGACAACGAGGAACATCACCAACGCCACAATCACGAAGTTGATGCCCACAGTGATGAAGTTACCGTAGGCAAAGACCGCGCCGGCCTTTCTCGCCTCCACCAAATTGGTGGCCGTCACCTTGTCGGACAAGGCAATGAACTTGTTGCTGAAATCCATCCCGCCCGAGACCCTGCCAATCAAGGGCATGATCAGATCCTCAATAAACGAGCCGGAAAGTTTGATAAACGCCGCACCCATGACGAATGCCACGGCCATATCGATCAGATTGCCTTTCAATGCAAATTCCTTGAATTCTTTAAACATGATGGTAGGGGTTGTTGATAGATTTTCGCCTTCAGTGTTCATTTTGTTGGCCTATTGTCAAGTCAAGACATCTCAGCCTGCAGAGAATCCAGCATTTTTCCGGTTCTTCCGAGACTGCATATGGGTGGTTTCGAATGGCCATAATGGCTGGGTTCGGGTAGATGAACAACCCTTGCGATTCGCCTCCCGGTTACCCCCTTGGAGATCCGCTGCCGGGCCGGCCGGATGGCTTAGTGAGCATCGCCTAGCGGCACCCGGCCTTCACGCCGGCATGGCCTGAGTCGGCACCCTTGCAGACGGCACTTTAATTGGCATCGATGTGGCTGGTGCCACCGCCACCGGTTTCCTGACAGAAGACGGTGAATCCCGGGACTGATGGGCCGGATGGGATTGGCGCCTTGGCGATGACCGCGCGGGTATTGCTACCCTCCTTACTCCCATATGGAATGCATGTGGTGGCCCGAGACGGATTTGAACCGCCGACACGCGAATTTTCAATCCGCTGCTCTACCAACTGAGCTATCGGGCCATGACACAGCCACCCCTGCGGGTGGGCGAGGAAATTGACGCGCAACGCGGCATTTGACAATCAGAAAGTGTGAAATCGGCGATTTTTAACCCGAACTCCGAGGTTGAAATCTGCAATTCGATCATGAAACCACGGATTACACGGATTTTATGGATTTTTTGGATTTGGATTCTCTCACCATTAGCAGCACAGCGGAAGTCTCGGGCACCCCCTATTTTAATCCGTAAAATCCGTGCAATCCGTGGTTCATCTATCCTCGAGTTTTGTCAAACTTCGGTTTTCGGGTTCAGTGGCAATCAGTACCTCAGTGGTAAACTTCGTCACGAACCATCCCCAAAACCCCTTAACTTGACGCGCATGGGCGGCCAACGGCGGTCATTTCAGGAAAACCTCGCGGGCCTTGGCACCCTCGCCGGGGCCGACGACGCCGCGTTGCTCGAGGATATCGACCATGCGGGCGGCGCGGGTGTAGCCGAGGCGCAGGCGGCGCTGCAGCAACGAGGTGCTGGCCTTGCGCTCCTGGCGCACCACTTCGATGCACTTGATGATGAGCTCCTCGTCGGCTTCGGACACATCATCATCGTCATCGCCTTCCTCGTTGATGGACGATTGAATGTCGGTTTCATACTTGG
>WBXE01000020.1 GCA_008932955.1 Verrucomicrobiota bacterium | reverse complement strand
TTTTTCGATGACCTTGCGGGCGAGCGCGGGATTTTCATCGAAGTATTGCATGATCCCTTCATAAACGATGGAGGAGATGACGCCTTCAATCTCGGTGTTGACGAGCTTGTCCTTGGTCTGCGAGGAGAAGCGCGGGTTGGGCATCTTCACCGAGATGACGCAAACCAAGCCTTCTCTAACGTCATCGCCGGTGAGCGCGGGATCCTTGTCCTTGAGAATCTTGTTGACCTTGGCGTATTGGTTGATGCCGCGGGTGAGGGCCGTGCGGAAACCCGTCAGATGGGTGCCGCCATCGCCGTTAGGTATGGAGTTGGCAAAGCACAGGATCTGGTCGTTGTACGAATCATTGTATTGGAACACCACGTCGGCAAACACATCGTCAGTGGTCTTTTTTCCGTCATAATCTAGGTCAATCTGGCGTTTGCCGTGGAGGATGACCGGATCATCGTGGATGACGGTTTTATTTTCACCTAACTGAACGACGAATTCCTCAATGCCTTTGGCGTAGAAAAACGTGCCTTTCCTGGCGGATTCCGGCCGCTCGTCATCCAAGTCGATGGTCAAGCCGGGATTGAGGAAGGCAAGTTCACGCAAGCGGGTGGCCAGGCGGTCGAACTTGAATTCGATGGTATCGACAAAGATCGTGGCATCGGGGAAGAAGGTGATGATCGTGCCAGTTTTGTTAGAATCGACTTCACCGACGACATGGAGTGGCTCGGTGGTTTTGCCGCGCTCGAAGCCGATGCGGTGGATCTTGCCGTTGCGCATGATATCAGCGCGAAACCAATCGGCGAGGGCGTTGACGCATTTAGCGCCGACGCCGTGAAGGCCGCCAGAGTATTTGTAGGCGCCCTGACCGAACTTGCCGCCGGCGTGGAGATTTGTCAGGACGAGTTCCACTGCGGGCATGCCGAACTTTGGGTGCATGTCCACCGGGATGCCGCGGCCGTTATCGGCGATGGACACCGAGCCATCGACGTGGATGGCAACCTTGATGCGGCTGCAGTGGCCGGCGAGGTGCTCGTCGATCGAATTGTCCAACACCTCGAAAACGCAGTGGTGCAGGCCGCGTTCATCGGGGTCGCCGATGTACATGCCCGGGCGCTTGCGCACCGCCTCGAGACCTTCGAGTTTATCGATTTGCGCGGCATCGTATTGCTGCGCGGCGGCGACTTGGGTGGCGGCTTTGGGGGGCTCGTTCTGAGACTCGGACATAGGCGGCCGAAGGGTCCGCAATTTTGGCGCTAGTAACAAGGAACTTCGCGGGAAAAACCCGGTTTTTTTCCCGGATTTGGAGCCGCGCAAGAATAGCTGTTGCGTTGTAGCGGCGCGTCTATGACCGCCGCTGCCTTTGAACCGCTAATGAACCCGCCGCACTCCGACACTTGCCAGCAAGCTGGCTTGGCTTGGCGGCAGCAAGCTGCCGCACTCCAAGCGCCATCTCATGCCCATCGGCGGTCACAGACCGTCGCTACAATCCATCTCAGACGCCTTGCGGGAGTTGCAGGATGCCGAGTTGCCATGGCAAGAGCGCGGTGGTGGGCTCAAGCTCGCCAGCGGCAATGCCTTCGAGAACGGCGCGTGAGGCGATGAGCGAGCCCTCGATATCCAATGCAGATGCCGCCTGGTCGCGCACACCGAGCAGTTGCTCGACCTTGCGCTCGAAATCGCGGTCGCGTTTGCGGCGTTGGAGTTTGACGCAAGCGGGCCACTCGGCCTCCGGCAGCGCGGCGATGGCTGCGGGCAATTGGCTGAAACGCTTGACGCGGTCGGGGCGGTAATGGCGAGGTAAGGCAATGGTGTGGCGATCGGCCATGGTGGCACTCCACTCGATGAGATCGCGGTTGGTGGCGACCATGAATGAGGGGCGATCCCAGAGGGCGGCTTCGTTGTCGCGCCAGTACCAGAGGGCACGCAAGCAAGCGAGCGTGTGCGGGTCGAACTTACCCGAGCCTTGGATGCGCCAGACATCCTCGCGGCCCTCCTCGCGCTCCAGCACCTTTTTACGGGCGGCTTGGCAGCTTTGTTCAAACCACTCGTAGCGGCCTTTGGCACGGAGATCGGCGACGATTTTATCGGCCATCGGCAGCAGGTAACGCACATCGTTCAATGCGTAATCAACCATTTTAGGCGTCAGCGGGCGTTTCCCCCAATCGGCTTTTTGGTAGGCTTTGGCCAATTCAATGCCGAAATAGTGCAGCACCAGGTCGCCCAGGCCGAAGCGGCGCACCCCCAGCAAACGCGCGCCGATCTGGGTGTCATAGACGGTGGCCGGCAAGCTGCCAAACTCGCGTTTGAGCATCGTCATGTCATAGTCGGCGCCGTGCATCCACACCACCGCCCGCTCGAGAAACGTCCCCAGCGCGGACAGATCGTTGATGGCCAGCGGATCAATGAGCAGGCAATCCTCACCTGCGGCAAATTGCACCAAACACAGTGACTCGCGGTGGCGATGCAGGCTGTCCGCTTCGGTATCTATCGCGCAAATCGGCTTGGCGTCGCCGAGGCCGCTGGTCGTGAGGTAACTAACAAGCGCCTCTGGAGTATCGATTAAGGTCAATGGCATGAACTGTCCGGAATGGCCGGTTTGGGATTTCTCACCCACCCAGTCGCCCGGGCGTCCAGCAAGTGACAGCAAGCTGCGGGATCATTGCGTGGCGGCGTTGGGGTCAAATGTCTTAACCCGTAGAAAGCCCGAGCCAGTCAACCGTGAGGAGCGGCTTTGTAGCTTGATTTCCCCGTTGGTATTGATGACCTGCCAATCAGGATCGTTGTCCCCGATGGGTCGCCACGTCTGCATGTCGCTACTGAACTCGTATGTATAAGTGACCGCAGGTGCCGCCACGACCTTGGGCATTGAAGTTTCCCAGCAGCCCGCGGTGGCGGTGGCGGTGGCGGTTGAACGGGCGGCGCGGCCCTGGACAAACGCTAACTTGGGTGCCGCCGGCTTAGACGCGGCATCCATCGGATTGGTTCCGGCAAGATATTCCTGGTAGTTGGTGAACCCATCACGATCCGGGTCAGCCGTCGGCAGCCTCAAGGCGGCGGGGGTTGTGAGAGGGAACGAGACGACCGCCCAACCCGCGTAGGTATTGACAAAGCGCAACGGCAACTGAAACGTGCGCGTCGAGTTGTCTTGGACGGAGCTTGTTGAGGAGCGGACCAAGGAGAATTGGGCAACGGCTTCCTGTGGCGGACTGGGCCAGGTGTGGGGCCACGGATCGGTCAGGAGTATCTGCGGGGCTAATCCCGGCATGTTCGGCGGCAAGCGGAAGCTCGTGGTGCCAGCACTCGGCAGATAAACCGAGACATCCAGATTAGCCACCGGAAACAGAGCCGCGCCGGTTTCACGCCTAGGATCTCCCGGATTCGGTGAGCCCAGTGGGACCAGTGCCAAAATGTTGAAATGGGTACTGTCCTCTACCTGCATCACCTCAGGGCCATTCCCAGCCCATTCGAAAGTGTTTTGCAGCCGTGGGTCCAATTCGACGTAGCCATCCGCTGACCAGATCAGAGCTGAGCCATTCAACTTGGTGAAATGAAACCCTTGGTTGATTCCGGTGTGGTTGATGGGACCGTAGCCTTCGGGGATGAGCTTATGAGTCACCGGGATTTGGACCACCGCGGTTGCTGCACCCAGTTGCGGGAAATGAAAGATATAGTCGCCGGCAGGCATGGTGCTGTCCAATTCCTCACGCGTGTACACGTCTACTTGGGTGGAATACCCAGCAATCACGTTTTGCCTAATGTTTGTGCTGAGATTATAGAAAATCTCCTTGGAACTATCCGTGTATGCCAGACCGACGGGAAAGTTTTTAGCGGCTGCTGGCCTGCCATAAATCGAGCAGAGTTCCGGACGGCCAGGTTCAATCAGCGCCGCTGGCGTGACAGTCCTGATGTCCCAAAAAGTGGTCGAGTAGCCCATAACAACACAGGCGTTGGCACCGTCCGGGCAATCCGTAGCGGTAACCGCACCAAAAACTCTCGCGCTGCCATTGAGCGAACACGCGGCCGGCGTAATGGCACCATCGAGCAAAGTGACCTTGAGGCTTGCCGGTTTCCGGAAATCCACCGATCCCGGGCTTTGACGATACGTAGCCGTGGTCGAAAATTCGAGACTCAACTGGCCGAAGCCGATTGACGAAGTGGCGAGGAGGGCCAGCGCAACGAAGGGGATTTTTTGGCGGCAATTCACGGACGAGAATCTGGTAGCGCCGACTGGAGCGTGCAAGGGAAATATCGTGTAGCGCGAAAAAAACCTCGCCGCGGTGGCACAGGGCATGCGTGTCAGGCCAAGGGGAATTGAGTCGAAAAACACCCCGTTCCAGTCAATCGTGGCAAAAAAACCACTGAGGTACTGATTTTCACTGATCACACTGAGAAGAAATTGATTGTTTTTTCAGTGGTTTCAGTGGCAATCAGTCCCTCAGTGGTAAAAAACCGTCACAGCACCCCTTTTTAGCAACAGAAACCGGCGGGCGGGTGTGAAACCTTGAGTAACGGCCAAAAGCTTACCGCAGACGGCAAGACGGCAAGACGGCAAGACGGCAAGACGGCAAGACCCAAGACGCAAGAGAAGAGCATATGTAGAAGCGCTGCGCTCTCTTATCTTGTGTCTTGTGCTGTAACCCATTCTCCTTCGCGCTCCTTTGCGACTCTACGGTATATCTTCAAGTTACTCGGGAGGATAATCCTTGGCTTGACGCGCCCGGCCGCAGCGGCTCAGGCCACCTGGAAGCTGGCGGCCTGGGCTGGGGTGAGCTCGCGGCACTGCCACGGCAGGCCGTGGACATGGAGATCGGCCATGAAGGCATCCGGATCGAGTTGCTCGATGTTCCAGACGCCGGGCTGACGCCAGCCGCCCTCCAGGATTTGCTTGGCACCGAGCATGGCCGGCACCCCGGTGGTGTAGGAAATTGCCTGCGAGCCAACTTCCGCGAAACATGCCTCGTGGTCGCAAATGTTGTAAATGTAAACCGCCTTGGGCTGGCCATCCTTGCGGCCGGTGATGACGTTGCCGATGCAGGTTTTGCCCTTGGTGGATTGGCCCAGCTCGCCCGGATCGGGCAGCACCGCCTTGAGAAATTGCAAGGGCACGATTTCCCGGCCCTGATACATGACCGGGTCGATGCGCGTCATGCCGACGTTCTGCAGCACTTCGAGGTGCTTCAAGTAGTTGGGCGAGAACGACATCCAGAATTGCGCCCGGCGCAGGGTCGGGATGTGTTTGACCAGTGATTCGAGCTCCTCATGGTACATCCGGTAAATCTCGTAGCTGCCCACCCCATCCGGACAGGTGAACCCCTGATGACACGACATCGCAGCACTTTCCACAAACGCCCCAGCCTCAAAATGCCGGCATGGCGCGGTGACCTCGCGGATATTGATCTCCGGATTGAAATTCGTCGCAAACGCCTTGCCGTGGTTGCCGCCGTTCACGTCGATGATGTCGAGGGTGTGAATTTCATCAAACTGGTGCTTCAGCGCCCAGGCGGTAAATACATTGGTCACTCCCGGATCAAACCCCGACCCCAGCACCGCGCACAAGCCGGCCTGCGCAAACCGGTCTTGATACGCCCATTGCCAGCCATACTCGAATTTCGCCACATCCTTGGGCTCGTAGTTGGCGGTGTCCAGGTAGTCGCAACCCGCCTCCAAGCAGGCGTCCATGAGCGTCAGGTCCTGATAGGGCAGCGCCACGTTGATCAGCAATTTCGCCCCGCTGCTCCTGATGAGTGCCGCAGTCTGGCTCACATCGTCCGCATCCACCTGCGCGGTGGCCAGCTCGCAGCCCGTGCGTTGTTTCACTTGGGCGGCGATCGCTTCACACTTGGAGAGCGTACGCGACGCCAGGGTGATGGGGCCGAATACCTCTGGCAACATGGCGCATTTGTGGGCCACGACACTGCCGACGCCGCCGGCTCCGATCAAAAGGACTGGTTTCATAATGGTTGGAAACCCGCAGCCTGCCCCATCCCCGCCCCCATGGCAAGAAATTTGGCCCCGAGAGGAAATTTGACCTGCGCGTCAAACTCGATAAAGGGACAGACAAATAGTCCAGCATGGCTGCCCCCCAACAATGGATTAAGGGACGGACGAATAGTCCAGCACGTGACCTGCGCGTCAAACTGGGTTAAGGGACAGACAAATAGTCCAGCATGGCAGCCCCCCCGACAAAAAATTGGCGTGCTAGCCGCGAGAGGCCGCCAGCTTGGCGATGGCGGCGGGATAAAGGCGGCGCTCCGCCTCTTGGATGCGGGCATGGAGCGACGCGGCGGAGTCGCCGGGCAAGATTGGCACGGCTTGCTGGAGGATGATTGGGCCGGTATCCATGCCGGCATCGACGAGGTGGACAGTGCAACCGGTTTCCGCCACCCCCGCGGTGAGCGCCTGTTGCCAGGATTCCAGACCAGGGAAGGCCGGCAACAGCGAGGGATGAATATTGATGATCTGCTTGGGAAAGGCACCCAGCAGCGGCTGTTTCACCAGCCGCAGGAATCCAGCCAGACACACCAGCTCCACCCCTGCTGCTTGCAAGCAGGCCGCGGTTTCCTGTTGCGCCTCGGCGGGAAATTTCGTCTTGAAGCCGTGGCAATCAATCAGGCCGGTGGCGATGCCGTGGCGACGGGCGCGCTCGAGGATGAATGCATCGGGGTTGTCCGAGAGCACCAGCGCGATGCGGGCAGCGAGAGTGCCAGCGGTAATTGCGTCGAAAATCGCCTGCATGTTTGAGCCGGAGCCGGAGCCGAGAATACCGAGGACCATACGCGGAGTTGTGAGGCGTCCCACCACCTGTGCCAAGCTCCAAATCACCGCCTATTCGCTCGCGATACTCACTTGTGCCTGCGCGGGCACCTCACCGCCCGCGTTTGCATACGGCACACAGGTGCGTGAGCGGCAAAAATACCCAGTTAATAAGCGCAGTGAAACCTTTCATCAAAGGCAACGCCAGGCCGATGAGCGGGTTGGATAGGCGACGCACCACAGCGCTGCCAGAGTAAAGCAATGCCAGTGCCACGATGCTCACAATGCCGGCAAATTTGGCCAGCGACGGGATGTGCAGCACCCCGCCGGTCATGGCATGATAGGATTCTTCGCAAACGAGGATGCCACCCACCAAGCCGATTAAAATGAATGCGGCGGGCTCTAACACCGGATACTTCCTCAGCAATCTCAACGCATGCGGCGCGATGGCCTGCAACGCGATGATGGCAAACAGCACTCCCGCATAGATCGGCCACATGACGGGCAGCTGGGTCTGCACATCCTTGGGTGCCAGCCCCACCGCTGCGATCACGTTATCGATGCTCAGGCTCAGATCCATCAGGCCGATCTGCAACAGCGCGCCGAGGAGTGTCGGCGCCACACGCTTGGATGGTCCCGAAGCTGCGCGCGTATCGTGCCGGGTGAGGTGAGAACACATCAGCCACACCAGATAGACAGCCCCCAGCCAGCGCACCCAGGTGTTGGCGATGAACCAAGCCGCAGCTAACAGCGCGAGCACCCGGAACACATACGCCCCCGCCATCCCCAACCGGATCGCCTTGCGCTGCTGGTGCTGCGGCAACTCCTTGGCCAGCGCGGCGATTCCAAATACGTTGTCGACCGATAGCAGCCCTTCGATGATGACGAGACTGGCAATGACCGGCAGACCGGAGATGAGATCCTGGGAGGTGAGCATACGAGAGTCCTTGAAGAGTTAACCTAAAAACGAAAATGAGAACGGCAGGCTTGCCGCTTTTTTACCATGGATTACACGGATAAGATACTCCCGATCCATCAAATCCCAAGCACCCCAAAAAGGCGAATTCCATAAATTTAATAACTTATTTATCATCCGTGCATTCCGTGGTTTCTATTTTCATTTCAAGGCTGAAGATGCTTCCCTTAGGGCGAATTCCTGCGTCTTGCGTCTTGCGTCTTGCGTCTTGTAGTCTTGCGTCTGAGGCAAGTCAAACGCATGGCGACAATCCAGTTCAAGCAATGCTAATCCCCACAACCGCCTACTTCTGTGCCTCGCCCTTGATTGGCGGCGTCATGTGCTTGAACAGGCTGAACAAATCGCTGTCCGAGGTGAGTATGAGGGTGGTATCCTTGGATAGAGATTTTTGATAGGTTTCCAGAGTCTTGATATATTGATAGAAATCTGCAGCGACCGGGCTGGAGCTATAGGCCTGGGCGTAAGTGGCGGTGGCTTCGGCGTCGGCCTTGCCTTTGATCTCTTGCTCCTTGCGATAGGCTCCCGACTGGATTTCCAACAAATCCCGCTCCTTGCGGCCAATAATCTTGGCGGCCTCGCCGGCACCCTCGGAGCGGAAGCGCTCGGCAATCTGCTGGCGCTCAGAGGCCATCCGGGAATAGATCTTCTCGATCACGCCCGCCTTGTAGTTGATGCGTTTGAAGCGCACATCGAGCAACTCAATGCCCCACGACGCCACCTTGGGTTGGGAGGCTGCAAGGATATCTCGTTCGAGTTTGCTGCGGCCAAATTCAATGGGTGGCAGCACGCCAATGGTGGAATTGGCATCGATGAGGGTTTCATCGCGCACGGTCTTGCGATCCTTCTGGCTGCGGACCACTTCAATGAGATTGTGGGCCGCGATAAAGTTCTTGGTTTCGCCGCCAATGATAGTGTTGAGGCGGGCCAGGGCGCGGCGCTCGTCCTGAAGCGCCTTGTAGTAAACGATCGGATCGGCGATGCGCCAGCGGGCGAAACTATCGACCGAGATATAGAGTTTGTCACTGGTCGGGATATCCACCGCAGGGCCGTTCCATTCCAGGATGCGTTTCTCAATGCGGTTCACCTGTTGGATGACGGGCAGCTTGAAATGCAGGCCGGCCTGGTTGTTGGTAGGATCGGCGTTGATCGCGCCGCCGACCGGTTTGCCGAACTGGGTGATGAAGACCTGTTCGGTTTCACTGACGGTGTAGGCACCGCTCAACAGCAGGAGGAGCAAGGCACCAAGGCCGATAAGAATGGGGGAGAGTTTCATGATGGGAAAGGTTAGCGGGTGGGTGGCGGGGTGGCGCTGCTGGCAGGTTGCAGATTCATGAGCGGCAAAAACTGCTTGGCACCTTCATCCAGAATAATCTTGGATCCCACCTTCGGCAGCACTTCATTCATGGTCTCCAGATAGAGGCGTTGCTTGGTGATCGCTGGGGCTTTTTCGTACTGCACCAAAAGCTGCTTGAAGCGGGTTACGTCGCCCTCAGCTTCATTGACGCGCTGGAATGCGAAGCCTTCGGCAGCTGAGATGCGTTGTGCAGCCAAGCCCTTGGCTTTCGGTATAATCCGGTTGTATTCGCCGTTGGCTTCATTGATCAAGGTTTCGCGTTCCTGTTGGGCTCGGTTGACTTCATCGAACGAGCGCTGCACCGGGCCTGGCGGATGCACGTTGTTGAGTTGGAGTTGCTTGGCCGAGATACCCATGTTGAAACGTTCGAGCAGCGTTCTAAGCTTCTCCAAGCAGTCCTTTTCAATCTCCGCCCGGCCGATGGTTAGGACCTCGTCGATGGTGCGGTCGCCAATGATTTCACACATCACACTTTCAGTTAGATCGCGGAGGGTGGGGCCGGCATTGCGCACATGAAACAAATACTGTATCGGGTCCGATATGCTATACTGGAGAATCCATTCCACCTCCGCGGCATTCAAATCGCCGGTAACCATGTCGCGCTCCAGTTGCGGCTCGCTGCCGACTTGATCGGGGTTGGTGGCATTGGGTGTGCCAAAGCCAAACTCGAGTTGGAGTTGGCGCTGGATCGGGATGACGGTAGCTTGGTCGATGCCTAGCGGCAATTTGAAGTGCAAACCCGGTTCGGCGATGCGCTCGAACTTCCCGAAGCGCTGGACAATCGCCACGGACTCCGTGTCGACGGTGAAATAGCCTGAAAACACCGTCATCAGCACCAGCAGCGCCAACGGGACCAGCAAAATCAATTTCGCCGGCAACTTGAAATTGGGCAATCCGGGCGCGGGGATGTCATGGAAAATCGGCGGTTTCATGGGTGCTTGGGGTGATTCATTGAGTCGAGAACTTGGTGAGCAGGCCGCGCTGGCGGGTGTAGTTGAGGATCCACACGAAAAAGCCACCGGCCACCGCCAGATAGACGAGGTTGAGGGCAAATGCCCAGAGCAACGGGGCCCAGCTCATCGTGCCGGTTTGCATCACTGAGCGCATGCCCTCGAAAATATGGGTGGCGGGCAGGGCCAGGGCAATGGGTTGCAGCCAAGCGGGCAGCACGCTGACCGGATAGAAAACCGCCACCACCGGTTGGATGAAAAACGGCACGGCCCAGGCGAGCGACTCCGCGGCCTGACCCCAGCGCAGGATTAAGGCGGTGGAGATGATGCCAAGCGACCAGCCGAAGAGCATCAGGTTGAGGAAAAATGGAATGAGCCACCAGCGCATCACAAACACGTTGAACGAATACGCCAGCCAGCCGATGAGCACCAAGGCCACGGCAGTGACGCAGATGCGGAGCACGCCGACGGCGAAGGTGGCGGTTAGATACTCGCAGGTGCGCACCGGGGCGACGAAGATATTGAGCAGGTTGCGCGTCCAGACGTCCTCCAAAAACGAGATCGCCACCCCTTGCTGGGCGCGGAAAAGAATATCCCAGAGGATCATCGCCCCCAGTAGGAAACTGATGAAATGCGGAAATTCGCCGCTGGTGCTCTGCCGCAGGTAAACCGTTAGAAAACCCCACACCAGCATATCCACGACCGGCCAGAAGACCATTTCAACCAAGCGCACGGGGCTGCGGGTGTAGAGGAATATATAGCGCGACAACAGGGCGTGGACGATGCGGAGGTTCATGGGGCAGCGGGCTCTTTGCCATTAATATCTTCTAAATCGCCGCTGCGCGCGATCTTGATGAACACGTTTTCAAGGGAGTGCTCGGTGGAGCGTTTGACGATTTCCTCCGGGGTACCTTCCGCCACGATGCGGCCCTTGTGAAGGAAGATCACGCGGTCGCAGACTTCCTCGATATCCTTCATGTTGTGAGACGTGTATAGTATGCCGATGGCCCTCTCGCGCTGCACCCGCCGCACCACCTTGCGCACCTTGTCCGCGATGTCCGGGTCCAGACTCGCCGTGGGCTCGTCGAGCATCAGCAACTCCGGCTCATTCAAAAAAGCTTTGCACAAATTCACCCGTGTCCCCTCTCCCGCCGAGAGCTGCCCCGTGACCCGCTCCCTGAGGTGCGCCACTTCCAACATATCTAACAACTCGGCGATCTTTTTCTTGGGCTCGCGCACGCCGTAAATCCGGGCAAAGACCAGCAGGTTTTGCCACACTTTGAGATTGCCGGGCAGACTGACGTAGGACGAGGAAAAATTGCTACGCTGGAGAATGGCGATGCGATGGGCGTGAAGCGCTTGGCCGAAAGCGAAAATCTGGCCGGACGTCGGCAGGGTGAGGCCCAGCAGGCAATTCATGGCGGTGGTCTTGCCGGCACCGTTGGCCCCCAGCAAGCCGAGGATTTCCCCGCGGCGCAGCTTGAAACTGAAACGATCCAACGCCGTGACCCCGTCAAACTTGCGGGTGAGTTCGACGGCTTCCAGCAGCGTTTCGCGGTGATCGGTATCGGGCATGGCGGCGGCGACACGCCATCCCTGGCGCGGCTCGGCAGCTTGCCTACGCCGGCCCCGCCTTGTCAAGCCAGCTCTCAATGGGGGTCAGTCCCGCTTTTCGAGCATGGTGTACTGGCCGCGGCTGGCGCATGCTCGAAAAGCGGGACTGACCCCGCGGCCACGAGATGACGAGCGGCTCAGCGGCCGAGGGTCACCACCACCTTGTCCTTGCGGATGGCCAGGTTCTTGAGCAGCAACTTGGCGAGGTTGGTTGGGGTATCGTTTTTGGTGAGCTGATAGATGGGGACCGAATCGCCAAGCTCGCCGGCGAGGTGATTGAGCCCATCCTGCAAGGCCACGCGATAGGTCTGAGGCAATTGGGGTGCCTCGAGGGATTGCAACTGGGGTTGTTCCAGAAAAAACTGATAGTCAGCCGGGTGGTAGCCGATCCTCGTGATGAGTGCGGCGCTGCCGGTGTAGGATTTTTCGAGGAGGCCTGGGACGCCCACCGCCACTCTCACATCCAGACTCACGCGCACCTTGTCTTGGTCCGGCAGCAACGCCGCTCGCGGATTGAGATAAGTCACGCGCACGATTTTTAGATAGGTTTTTTCCTTGGGGAATTTGCGCGCCAGCGCCGCGTCGAGCATCCCCTGGGTGAGATTGATGGTCACCGTTTCGTTCCATGCGTCTCGCAACAGGAAGCCCGCCACACCCGCCACCAGTACCAGCAACAAACCTATGAGCGGATTTTTTTTCATGTATTATCCTAGATAAGGAAGATGGAAACCACAACCGAGCGCAGCGAGATGGCCTGACTGAGTGTTTTTCCAATACTCAGGCAAATTTCACGGGGTGCACGGATAGGGCAAGAGTTATGCATTTCATTGAATTTACTATTTGGGTGAATATGGGAATTGGCGGATCAAGACCATCTTATCCGTGTAATCCTCTTCAATCCGTGTAATCGGTGGTTATAAAACCGCGCTGCAACCCCTTGCATCTTCCTTTTTGGGGTCCTCAGCCGAGCATGGAGGCGACGAGCGCCTCGAGCTTAACGATATCCGCGGCGAAGGCGCGAATCCCCTGAGCCGTCTTTTCGGTGGCCATGGCATCCTCATTGTGAGCAAAACGAAACGCCTTTTCATCCAGATGCAGCCGCAGGCCATCGCTCAGCGCCGCCTGGGCCGGCGTGAGCTGCGCGATGAGTGGCTCATCGCAGGCCTGGAGTTCAGCTAACAATCCGGGGCTGATCGTCAGCAGATCGCAACCGGCCAGCGCGAGGATTTCGCCCTTGTTGCGGAACGAGGCACCCATCACCTCGGTGCGGTAACCGAATTTCTTATAGTAGTTATAGATGGCGCGCAGCGATTGCACGCCGGGGTCGTCGGCACCCTGATAGTCTTTGCCGGTGGCGGCCTTGTGCCAATCGAGGATGCGTCCGACAAATGGCGAGATGAGTTGCACCCCGGCTTCAGCGCATGCCACCGCCTGGGCAAACGAAAACAACAGGGTCAGATTGCAGTGAATGCCTTCCTTTTCCAAAATCTCCGCCGCCTTAATCCCTTCCCAAGTGGCTGCTATCTTGATTAGAATACGCTCCCGCGAGTGCCCAGCCGCTTCGTAGGCATCAATCAATTCGCGGGCCTTGACCAGCGTGCCTGCGGTATCAAACGACAGCCGGGCATCCACTTCGGTCGATACCCGGCCAGGGACGATTTTGAGGATTTCCAGGCCAAATAGTACCAGAATTCGGTCGATGATCGCTGCGGTAAGAGCCGCGCCCGCCAAGCCTGAAGGCTTCAGTTCGGCGATGGCCTGCTCGACGAGCGGCCGGTATTGCGGCTTGGTGGCCGCCTGCAAAATAAGCGAAGGATTGGTGGTGGCATCCTGCGGGTGATAGATTTGGATCGACTCGAAGTCGCCGGTATCGGCGACGACGGTGGTAAGTTGCTTAAGTTGGTCGAGTTGGCTCAGGCTCATGATGCAGCGAGCCTAGCACCGGTGGCGCGGCCTGGGAAGGCAAAACCGCGAGCGCATCGGGATTGCCAGCAGGGCATATTCGTGCACAATTCCCGTCCATGTGGACAACCATTCGCGAATTTGAAGACATCCGTTACGAAACCACGGAGCAGGGGCATATTGCCAAAATCACCATCAACCGGCCGGAGGTGCGCAATGCCTTTCGCCCGAAGACCGTCACCGAGATGCTCCAGGCCTTCGAGCTGGCTCACGAGGACCCCGCCGTGGGGGTGATTATTCTAACTGGAGCGGGCGATTTGGCGTTCTGCGCCGGCGGCGACCAAAAAGTCCGCGGCCATGCCGGCTATATCGGCGAGGACGGCATCCCGCGGCTCAACGTGTTGGATTTGCAAAAGAAAATCCGCTCGCTGCCCAAGCCAGTGGTGGCGATGGTGGCCGGCTATGCGATTGGCGGCGGCCATGTTCTGCACATCGTGTGCGATCTAACCATAGCAGCGGACAACGCCCGCTTTGGTCAGACTGGGCCGAAGGTCGGTTCGTTTGACGGCGGGCTGGGTTCGAGTTATTTGGCGCGCATTGTCGGCCAAAAAAAGGCCCGCGAAATCTGGTACCTGTGCCGCCAGTACGATGCCCAACAGGCGCTGGAGATGGGTCTGGTCAACACCGTGGTGCCGCTCGCCGAGTTGGAAACCGAAACCCTCAACTGGTGCCGCGAAATGCTCGCCCACTCGCCTCTGGCGCTGCGCTGCCTCAAGGCCGCGCTCAACGCCGATTGCGACGGTCAGATGGGATTGCTGGATCTAGCCGGCAACGCCACGCTGCTTTACTACATGAGCGAGGAGGGTCGTGAGGGCAAGCAGGCGTTTTTGGAGAAACGCCCGCCGGATTTTTCCAAATTCCCGCGGGTGCCTTGAAGAAGACAGAAGACAGAAGACAGAAGACAGAAGACAGAAGACTGCAAGACTGCAAGACTGCAAGACAGCAAGACAGCAAGACAAGAGGAAGAAAGAGAAGAGGACGCAGCGCTTCTTCATCTACTCTTATCTCCTGAGTAACTTAAATGAACACGTTCATTTGCAAAAGTTTTGTCAACCTCCTATTTTTTACTTTTGCCCTGCCGTGACCTAGAGTCCTTGAGAGCCTAAAGTCATTGCGAATGAGTCAAGTTCTTCAGAACCGGATTGATTAACGATTGATGATTTTGGATTTGTGAAGTGAGCTTGGCGAGTGCGGACGCTCGTGACCATGCTCACATAAAAAAATCAACACTCATCAATCGGCACTCATCAATCGTTCGACTGAACTCACGTTGATGTCCTCTTCACATCTCGCCTGGCCTGAGGCGCCGCCTCGCTAGATTTCAAGTTACTGCCTGCTCGATGCTCGCCGCGGGTTCGGGGCTTGCGTCTTGTCGTCTTGTGTCTTACCGGTCTTACCTACGCTGGCGGGGTTTTTTCGGGGTGAAATCCACCATTTTCGGATCGAAGGCTTCCGGATCGTAGCCCGGGTTCATCCATTCGGCGTCGCCGTGGAGCGCACGCATGTAGGCAAACGCCCCGCTGAAATCCTCCGGCGGACAAGCCCGCGCCCCGTCCAACAATTCCGGCGGACCGCTGCCGGCCAAGCGTTTTTCAAAGACGACCTCATGGATCCACTCATCCGCGAAGTCGTAACGGTAGAGGATGCGGATAGGGAGTTTTTTGCGGCCTAGAAACTCGGCCACCGTGAGCACGGATTCGTCCTGGAACTCGCCCGCTGTCTGGTCTTCCAAGCCGACCGGGCCGATCACATCGACGAGGCGCTTACCCTTGCCGTGACGGAACTCATGCGGGTGCTTGTTGTCCCAGCCCATCGCCGCCTGAATCGCATCGCTGAGCGCCACAAACGTCACCTCCATGCCAATGGTGAAGCGCCGCCAAATCTGCGGCTGAATGCCGTAGAGGAACACTTTGATCGATACCCGGTCTTCGTCTTTCGCTTTCGCCATGCCGCAAGCCTGCTCCGGCTAATCGCCCCAATGCAAACAAGAATTTTGCATTCCCCACATTTACAGCTGGCTGCCCATGATTACAGGGTGACAGATAAATAGTAGAGAATCGTTCTGGATTGTGCGGTTTTCGGTGGCATGGCAGTTATATGCGCAGGTCAAGATGGCTGGCGGGATGGAAGGACTCGGCGACGAAGCCGGTGATCTACCATTGCATTAGCCGAGTGGTGGAATTGGCGGAGGCGAGGAAGCATTCTATCGGCGCGGATAAAGCTGCGGGTGATGAGCGGGGCAAAGGGGCTGCTGTGGAGTATCAGGGATTTGCGCGTGGGTGTCTGAACTTCATTCGAAGTGTGCCACCGGCTGCCGCCGCGCCGAAATGACCCAACTTGACCCCGACGGGCTACGATCCTGCCCCCAGCAACCCGTTCATCCACCATGGCAAGGCATTCCAATGATCGGCGAGGGTGCCTGCGTGCCCGTTACCGCGAGGCGGCGTTGCCCCTGCGGGAGAGAACGTTAGGTGCCGGTGAGACGGCCAGCTCACGCCACTCCGAAGCGATGGACCAGGGTGTGGCGGTAGGTTTGGCCGGGGCGCAGCAGGGCGGAGGGGAAGGAGGATTGGTTGGGGGCATCCGGGAAGCCCTCGGTTTCCAGGCACAGGGCGGAGCGGCGGGTGTAGGCGACGCCACCTTTGCCCGGGGTGAGGCCATCGAGGAAATTGGCGGCGTAAAACTGGATAGCGGGTTGATCGGTGAGAATTTCCATCACCCGCCCGGATTTGGGGTCGGTGACGCGGGCGGCTAGGCGGACGCCGCGAGCATCGGGCAGAACCCAGCAATGGTCGTAGCCGGCAGCCAACTCGAGCGCCTCAAACTCCGCTTCGATCCGCTCGCCAATGGCATGCGGAGTGGTGAAATCCATCGGCGTGCCAGCCACCGCTGCGATTTCTCCGGTGGGGATGAGGCCCGGATCGGTGGGCAGGTAATGCGCGGCGGCGAGCATGAGTTGGTGATCGAGAATGAGGGTGCCGGGGTCGCCTGAAAGGTTCCAATACGTGTGATGAACCAGATTGACCGGCGTGGGCGCATCGGTGCTCGCCTCGGCCTGCCAGATCAATTCATCCTCATCGGTAAGCGTGTAGGTGACCTTGACCCAGAGGTTGCCGGGGTAACCCTCCTCGCCGTCCTTGGATAGGTAAACCAACTCGACGGCTTGACCGCACTTTGCCGTTCCAGTCCACAACACCTTGTCAAAGCCGACCTTACCGCCATGCAAGTGACAGGGAATGCCGCCAGGCGAGTTATTGGTGGCCAGAGTGTATTGCTTGCCATCGAGGGAAAACTTACCGCCCTTGATCCGGTTGCCAAAACGCCCGATGCTCGCGCCGAAATACGGACCGTTGGCCAGCCAGCCCGCCAACGTGTCAAACCCGTGGGTCAGGTCGGCTAAGGTGCCATGGCGGTCGGGCGCCTCCATTGCCACTAGGATCGCTCCGTACTCGCTAACGCGGGCACGCAGGCCGTTTTTGTTGGTGAGGGTGAAAATGCGGACTTCACGTCCATCGGGTAAATTCCCGAAAGGTGCGGCGGTGACGGTGGTGGCAGCCATGATTGGATGGGCAAATTGACAGATCCGAGGCCGCATGGCCAGCCTGATTAGGTCTATTGATCCTGATGACTTGCGTCTTGTTGTCTTGCGGCTGCACGCGGGGATTGACCGGCGGCTCGATCGGGATATGATAGGCCGCATGACAGCGGTGGATGCGGCCCATAAAATTCTCGATACGATGCTCGGACATCTTGGTTTCACCACGACCATCGAGGTCCAACAAACTGCGGACGGCCCCTGCCTGCAAATCCATACCGGCGAAAGCACCGCGCTCATCGGCAGCGATGGCGACCGTCTCGACGACCTCCAATACCTCGTCAACCGAATCTTGCGCCGGCATTTTCCCAAGGCCGAGCGCATCAAGGTGGATTGCGAGCATTTCCGCTCGATCCAAGAGGACCAGCTCCACGCCGAAGTCACCAGCATCGCCGAACGGGTGAAAATCACCGGCCAACCCTATCAGATGCGCCCGCTCAACGCCTATTACCGGCGCCTGGTGCACAACGTGCTCGTCGCCAATCCCGACGTAGTTTCGCATTCCCCGGAGGGCGATGACCGCCTCAAACGCATCACCATAGCCCCCAAGTGAAATCCACCGACTCCCCGCTGCAGCGCTTCCTGTTTGATTGTGGCACCCGCGAGGCCGAGGCGTCGACCGCGCTGGCCTTGCTGCGGGTGGCCAGCGGCCTGATGATGTTGTTGGGCCATGGTCTGCCCAAACTCCACAACTTCGCCCAACTCAAGGGCGGGTGGCATGTGCCGGATTTCTTCCCCTTCTATTTCATGTCGCCGCAACTCAGCTTGGTGGCCACCCTGTGTGCCGAGGTGCTGGCGGCCGGCTTGCTGCTGCTTGGCTTGCTGACCCGCCCGGCGGCCTTTTTATTGAGCTTCACCATGGTGGTGGCGGCCTTCGAGGTCAACGCCGCCAGCGCTTGGTTCGCTCTGCCAGCCACTGGCAAGGAATTGGCCGTCCTGTATCTGATTCCCGGGATGGTGTTGTTGCTCAGCGGCGCCGGTGCTTGGTCGCTGGATGCCCTGATCTATCGGGAAACCAAACGCCGCCGCTGGTAACAAGCGTTATGCAAACCCACCGCCTTGTCCTGCCCGGCGACCTCAATCATTACGGGTTTCTGTTTGGCGGACGCCTGCTAGCTTGGGTCGACGAAGCCTCGTGGATCGCCGCGAGTCTCGACTATCCGCAATGCCAGTTTGTCACTGTGGCCATGGCCACCGTTGAGTTTCACCACAGCGTGCGCGAGGGCAGCATTCTAAGCATCGACTGCGAGTCTACCCGTGCCGGCACCACCAGCGTCACCTATGCCGTGACCGTGTGGGACCGCCAAACCCGCCCCGACCCGATTTTCTCCACCGCCGTCACGTTTGTCAGAGTCGATGCCGCGGGCCGCAAACTGCCGCTGCGCTGAGGGGCTGGAGTGGGCGGATGACTTGGCGCCGGCGGGTCCGTTAGGAGCGACGACGTTACTATCGTTGTGCGGAAGGTTCGACCATGAAGCGAGCCTTCGGCATTCATTCATGCACTGAGCTTGCGCACCACCACCAAACGTGGTGGCTCCTTAGCGCGGATAGCGCCCAAGTTAGCCGCTCAAATACCTCCCTCAATCCCCGGTCTTGAGCACCTTGATGAAGGCGTCTTGAGGGATATTGACCTTGCCGAAGAGCTTCATCTTCTTTTTGCCTTCCTTCTGCTTTTCTAGCAACTTGCGCTTGCGGGTGATGTCGCCGCCGTAACATTTGGCGGTGACGTTTTTGCGCATGGCGGAGATGGATTCGCGGGCGACGATTTTACCGCCGACCGCCGCCTGGATAGCGACGACGAAGAGGTGGGCGGGGATGACCTCCTTGAGGCGGGCAGCCAGCGCGCGACCATAGGATTCCGCCTTGTCGCGGTGGACGATGGTGGAAAACGCCTCGACCGGATCGCCGGCGATGAGCATGTCCATTTTCACCATCTTGGCGGACCGGTAGCCAGCATGCTCGTAATCCATCGAGGCATAACCGCGGGTCATGGATTTGAGTTTGTCATTGAAATCCACCAAAATTTCCGCCAGCGGCAGCACGCACGAGAGGATCACGCGGGTTTCGTCGATAGTTTCGGTGTGGGTCACCTCGCCACGTTTTTCGAGCACCAATTGCATCATATCGCCGATGTACTCGCCGGGCACCATGATATAGACATTGACGATAGGCTCGAGGATTTCCTGGATCGTTTGCGGCTCGGGAAACAACGTCGGATTATCCACGATGAGTTCCGAGCCGTCGCTGAGAATGACTTGATAGATCACCGATGGATAGGTCGAGATCACGTTCATGTTGAACTCGCGGCGCAGGCGCTCCTGGATGATTTCCATGTGCAGCAGGCCGAGGAATCCGCAGCGGAAGCCGAAG
>WBXE01000019.1 GCA_008932955.1 Verrucomicrobiota bacterium | reverse complement strand
GGCAACCCAGCGGCCCATGTAGGCGGCCGAGCGGTCGACCTTGGACGGGTCCTTGCCGGAGAAAGCGCCGCCGCCGTGACGGCCGGTACCGCCGTAGGTATCGACGATGATTTTGCGGCCGGTCAGGCCGCTGTCACCTTGCGGTCCGCCGACGACGAACCGACCGGTTGGATTGATGAGGTACTCGGTGTCCTTGGTGAGCATGTTTTTGGGCAGGACTTTTTTGATGACCTGCTCGATGCAGAATTTTTCAATCTCGCCGTGCGACACATCCGCGGCGTGCTGGGTCGAGATAACGACGTTGACGATGCGGGTTGGCTTGCCATCGACGTACTCGACGGACACCTGGCTCTTGGCATCGGGGCGCAGCCACTTGGCGAGTTTGCCGGCCTTGCGGATGCGGGTGAGTTCGCGGCCGAGGCGGTGGGCATACATGATGGGTGCGGGCATCAGCTCGGGCGTTTCATCACAGGCGTAGCCAAACATGATGCCTTGGTCGCCGGCTCCCTGCTCCTGGGTCTTCTTGCCGAGCGCTTGCTTGGCATCGACGCCCTGGGAAATGTCGGGCGACTGGGTGGTGAGGTAGTTGTTGATGAAAATGCGGTCGGCGTGGAAGACGTCGTCGTCGTTGGTGTAGCCGATGCCGCGCACCGCGTCGCGGATCACCTTTTCGACGTTGATGACCGAACCGATCGGCTTTGGGCCGATTTTGGGGATGGTGATTTCGCCGCCGACCACTACGATATTGCTTTTCACAAAGGTCTCGCAGGCGACCCGGCTCTTGGGATCCACTGCGAGGCAAGCATCGAGGATGGCATCGGAAATGGTGTCGGCTACCTTGTCGGGATGGCCTTCACCAACGGATTCTGAGGAAAAAATGTAGGTGCTCATGTGTTTTTTGTTTTACGTATCGTCAAATCGTGATTTGATGATGCATGCTTTCGCCCATGCCGTCAATGCTAAAATCGCTAAAACTTCTATCGGATCCGACGCGGTTGCGGATCTTGGTGTTGCTGGGGCAGGAGGCGTTGTCGGTGGCGGAATTGCAGGAGGTGCTGGGCATGGGGCAGAGCCGGATCTCGACGCAGCTCTCGCAGTTGAAGGCGGCGGGCTTGGTGGTCGATGAACGCAGCGGCAAAAACAACATTTACCGGGGCTCGGCCAGCCCCGACCTAGCGGATGTGCTGCGGCTCGCAGCGCTGGAATTGCCGGAAGTGGCGGGCGATGAGGCGGCGCTACGGCACTTAATGCGCAAGCGCAAGGACACGGCGCGGGCGTATTTTGATGAATTGGCGGGGCGATTTGGCAAGGATTACGTGCCGGGTCGCTCGTGGAAGGCGCTCGCCGAGGCGCTCATCAAGGTGCTTAATTACCGGGTGGTGGCCGATTTGGGTGCAGGAGAAGGGACCTTGGCTCAACTCTTGGCACAGCGGGCGGAAAAAGTCATCGCCGTAGATATTTCGCCGAAAATGGTCGCCTTCGGCCAGCAGCTCGCCGAAAACAATGGTCTGGCCAATCTGGAATTCCGCATCGGTGACATCGAGGAACCGCCGATCGAGGACCACTCGCTGGACCTGGCCGTGCTCAGCCAGGCATTGCATCATGCGGCCCATCCGCAGCGGGCGATCGATGCCGCCTTCCGGATTCTCAAGCCGGGCGGGCGGCTCATTGTGCTGGATTTATTGCTGCACACCTTCGAGGAAGCCCGCGAACTTTATGCCGACCGCTGGCTCGGGTTTTCCGAATGCGAGCTGGCCACCATGCTCGAGCGCGCCGGGTTCACCTGCATCGAAACCGTAGTCGCCGACCGCGAAACCTCCGCCCCGGGCTTCCAGACGTTGTTAGGCATCGGCATCAGGCCGGCTTGAGACCGCCGACGGGTGACGCCCTGCAAATTTTACCGGCGCATCGCTTGCTTAGGGGTTGACTCGCCGCACCTTCACGTTGAGCCTCCGAACACGTCTCCCCCCTCTCCTGCCCATGAAATTCACACCTCTGTGCTTCGGTCTCTGCCTCGTGTCTGTCATTGCCTGCAAACGCGAGAGCGAAATCAAAAGCTACAACGTCGCCAAGGAGGTCGCAGCCCCGGCCATCCCCGCCGCCCCGGCCAGCGCCGCCGACCCACATGCAGGCATCCCTGGCATGGCAGGCATGACAGCGGGAGCCGCTGGAATGCCCGCCGCAGCGGAATTTACCGATAGCCCGCCGGCGCATTGGAAGAAGCAGGCGCTCTCGCCGATGCGTCTGGCTAGTTACCACGTGGAGGGTGAAGGCGGTGCCATGACGGATATTTCTTTCTCGCTCCTGCGCCGGGCACCCGGCGGCATCCTCGCCAACGTCAACCGCTGGCGCGCTCAGGTCGGACAAGCTCCAGTCGATGAGGCCGCCCTCAAACCCCAGACCCAAGTCATCAAATCATCCTTTGGAGACGCTCTCGCCGTGGACATCGAAGGCCTCGCCTCCGGTGGTGACGCCCTCAAGGATGGCCGTCTCATCGGCGTCATCGCCGAGGAGGGCGACAATGCCTGGTTTTTCAAAATGCGCGGCAACGCCGCCCTCACCGCCACCGAAAAAACCCATTTCTACAAGTGGATCGAATCCGTCAAGCCCGCAGCCCCAAGCACTCCGGCAGCGGTGCCCGGAGCCGGAGCCGCACCAGCAGCAGCCGCACCAGCAGCGGCCGCGCCAGCCGCGGATGGCAGTCTCAGCTGGGCCGTACCGGACGGTTGGGTTGTTGCGCCGGCCACTGCCACGCGTTATGCGACATTGAGTGTGGCGGGAGGCGGTGGGGCGAAGGCGGAATTGGCGATCAGTCATTTTCCAGGGGACGTTGGCGGGGATTTGGCCAACGTCAACCGCTGGCGCCAGCAAATCGGCCTGGCGCCGGTGGATGCTGCCGCGCTGCCCCCGCTAGTGACCAAGCTCAGCGCCGGCAGCGCGAGTTTTTCGCTGATTGACGCCAGCGGGGCCGCGGTGCGGATGGTGGCGGCCTGGACGCGGCACGGGGCCGACACATGGTTTTTCAAATTCAGCGGGCCGGCGGAATTGGTGGAGGCGGAGAAGGCCAAGTTCACCGCGTTCATCGAATCGGTTCGTTTTACCAAACCTGAATGAAGAAGGCCCTCCGAAGATTGTTAGGCACACTGGCCTCGTTGCGCCTGACTGTGGTGTGTCTGTCCACGGCCTTGGTGCTGGTGTTGGCCGGGACGCTGGCGCAAGTGAACTTGAACCCCGTCGAAGTCCAGCGGCTATACTTTCAAAGCTGGTTGATTTGGTGGTCGGAACCATCCGGCAGCTTCAGTTTGCCGGTGTTTCCCGGCGGCCACTTGATTGGCGCGGCGTTATTGCTCAATTTGTTTGCGGCGCACATCTCCCGGTTTGTTTGGCGTTGGAGCAAGGCTGGTATCCAACTCACCCACCTCGGTCTCATCATCATACTCGCCGGCGGCCTGGCGACCGACTTATTTTCCGTAACGAGCCACATGTATCTTCGGCAAGGGGAAACCAAGAACTACTCGGATGACGACGAGCGCAGCGAGCTGGCAGTGACCGAACTGACGCCTGGTGAGACCAACCCGGTCATCGCCATCCCCAGCGAAGTCCTAGCAGCTTGCGGCAGCACCAGTCATCAGACGCTACCATTCAAGGTCGTCGTCAAGGGGTTCTATCCGAACGCCGACTTGCAAATGCTCGGCCAGGAAAAGGGCCCCACCGTCGCCGCCGCCAGCAACGGGGCTGGAGCCCAGGTCGGACTCAAGCCACTGCAGCCATTCGCCGATATGAACCGGCGCAACAAGACGAGCGCCGTGGTGGAAATCATTCCTAACAAGGATGGCAAGTCGCTGGGCACCTGGCTGGTATCGGTGGCCATGGACCAAGCCCAGAACTTCGAGGTGGACGGCCGTCACTGGAGTTTGGAGCTACGCCTTGCGCGCTACTACAAGGATTACAGCTTGTCGCTCGTCAGTTTCACCCACGAAATCTATCCGGGCACCGAGATTCCTAAAAACTTTTCCAGCAAGGTGATTCTCACCGATCCGAAAAACCACGAAACCCGCCAGGTGCAAATTTACATGAATCACCCGCTGCGGTACCTCGGCGACACGTATTACCAGTCTGGCTTTCAATCCGATGACAGCGGCACCATCCTCCAGGTGGTGCGCAATCCCAGCGCCCAGGCCCCCTACATCTCCTGCATCATCGTCGCGCTCGGGCTGTTGATGCAATTCACCTATCACCTCGTCGCCTTCGCCCGCCGCACCCGTAAAGCCACCGCTCCATGAACCGCTCCTTTCCCTATCTGATTCTGCTGGTCGCTGTTATCTGGTTAGGTTCGCTGTGGATCCCCCAAAAAACCAAGGTGGATGACTTTGACGTCAGCGCCTTCAGGTGCTTGCCGGTGTTGACCGGTGGGCGGATCAAGCCGCTGGATACGGTGGCGCGCAATTCACTGCTCATCATGGGTCGCAAGCAGACGCTCAGATTGGCCAGCGGCGAGAGCATGAGTGCTTCGCGGTGGTTGGCCGAGGTGTGGTTCAACCCGCAGGTGGCCGATACCTATCCGACGTTTTACGTTGCCAATCAGGAAGTGCTGGGTTTGTTCGGCTGGCCGCAGGCGGACAAACGCTACTGCGCCTTCACCGAGTTCGTGCCCAACCTGCAAAAAATCGATGAAGAGGGCCGCGCCGCCGCCGATATCAACGCCAAGGAGCGCAGCCCGTTCCAAGTCGCCATCTATGACCTGCGTAACTCACTGGTGCTCTATCAACGGCTCAAGTCCACCATTCACGCCGAGGGCACTGCACACTTCGGCAAGGAAATTGATATCTACGCCAGCACCCTGGCCGCCGCTGCCACTCAGATCAAGCAGAGTCAAACCCCACCTACCCAGGACCAAACGGCAATTCTGCGCAGCTTGGTCACCCGCTACGAGCAGCAAGCCAGTGCCACCGATATCCTCGCTGTATCGCCTCCGGCCGGCGGCAAGGCGGGCGACTGGCGCGCCACCGGTACCACCTTGCTTCACCTCGATCTATCAAAGGAAATTCCGCCCTCGCTGGCAGCCTTTGCTGACCTGAGTGATGCTTTCCGCGCCCGCGACTTCGCCACTTTTGCGCAGGTGGCCAAGGAGTACAGTGGCTGGTTCAGCATCGCCCATCCGGAGTGGGCCGGCAGAACCCACTTTGAGCAGATCTTCAATCAGGTGGAGCCGTTCTATCAAGGCATGGTGCTTTACGTCGGGGCTTTCCTGCTGGCTTGCGGCTCATGGTTGGTGTGTCCGCGCAGCCTGCGCAAGTCCGCCATGCTATTGCTCGTGCTGGCGTTTGCGATCCACTCGTTCGGTATGCTTTCGCGGATGTATCTGCAAGGCCGCCCGCCCGTCACCAATCTCTACTCCTCGGCCATCGTCGTCGGCTGGGGCGCCACCATCATCGCCATGGTTCTCGAATCCCTCTTCCGCTATGGCATCGGCACCGCCTGCGCCTGCGTCGTTGGCTTCGTCACCCTGCTCATCGCCCACAACCTCGGCGCTAATGGCGATACCCTCGAAATGCAGCAGGCTGTGCTCGATAGCAACCTCTGGCTGGCCACCCACGTCGTGGTAATCACCCTCGGTTATTCCGCCATGTTCCTCGCTGGCGTGCTTGCCGTAGCCTATGTGCTGCTAGGTCTGTTTACCACCAAGCTGACTCGCGAGTTGGCGCAGGTGCTCACCAGCATGGTTTACGGCGTCGTGTGTTTCGCCACGCTCTTCAGCTTTGTCGGCACCGTGCTCGGCGGCATCTGGGCCGACCAATCGTGGGGCCGGTTCTGGGGTTGGGATCCGAAGGAAAACGGCGCTTTGCTCATTGTTCTGTGGTGTGCCCTGACCCTGCATGCCCGCTGGGGCGGCATGATCCGCCAGCGTGGCCTAATGGCCATGACTATCTGCGGCAATGCCATTACGGCTTTCTCTTGGTTCGGCGTGAATATGTTAGGCATCGGTCTGCACTCGTATGGCTTCATGAGCAAGGCCTTTCCCTGGCTGATAGGCTTCATCACCCTGCAAGCCACGCTGGTCTTGCTGACGCGCCTGCCTGCCTCAAAATGGGCCAGCTTCCGCCATGCCGAGCGGCGCGTCCTCACCGCCGCCGGCTTCGGGCCGCGGGCATAGGCCCTTTCCATGGCTTGAGACCCCATGTGGACATCTGGGCATTTCATCAAAAGAAACCGCGGATTGCACGGAATACACGGATGAAAAAAAGAGTGATGAAATGGATGGCTTTCACCCTTAGGAGCAGCCGAATATTTGATAGATTGCGGTCTTCTTTTCGGTGTAATCCTCTTCAATCCGTGCAATCCGTGGTGAGATGCGGCTCGCACATCCATCCCATTTATCCTTGTGACGTCCACCCCTGAAATCTGATGGATTCCCTATCCGCAGCACACGATTCATCTTCGGAGTTCGGGCTAGGTCCAGCCATCCGCTTTGATGAGTTTATGGAGCGGGCGCTCCACCACCCGCTGCACGGCTATTATGCGCAACGCATCCGTGGCATCGGCCGCCGCGGCGATTTTACTACCGCGCCGATGCTCTCGGCGGCCCCGGCCCGCGCCATCGCAGCCTGGGCCACTCGCGCGTTGCGGGAAACCGGCTGCCGCGATCTCATCGAGGTCGGACCGGGCGAGGGCACGCTGGCCGCCGCAGTGCTGCGCCAGTTGCCGTGGTCGCTGCGCTGGAAAACCCGCCTGCATTTGGTGGAAACCTCGCCCGCCCTCACCGTCATCCAACAAAAACTCCTCGGCCGCCGCGCCCGCTGGCATCGTTCCATGGCCGCCGCCCTCGCCGCCTGCTCGGGCCGCGCGGTGGTTTTTTCCAATGAATTGGTGGACGCCTTTCCGGTGCGACGCTTCCAACTCACCGCCGACGGCTGGCGCGAACTGGCGGTGGCCTTCGATGCCAGCCAGCGCCCCCACGAAAGCCTGCTGCCCCCGGCTCCGCTGCCGCCGTCATCTTCGTTCCTCCAAAACCACTCCGTCGGCCAATGGATCGAAGTCCACGACGCCTACCGCCTGTGGCTCGCCTCATGGCTGCCAGCGTGGCAAGCCGGCCGCTTGCTAACCATCGACTACGGAGCATCCGCCGCCGACATCTATCACCGCCGCCCCAACGGCACGCTCCGAGCCTATCTATTTCAGCAACGCCTTGAAGGCGCCGCCATCTACGATCACCCCGGCCGCCAGGACCTCACCACCGACGTCAATTTCACCGATCTCGCCGCTTGGTCGGCACCGTGGGCCGTCGCGGCCAGCCCGCTGCCCCTATGGGAATTTCTCCGCCCCTTCACCGCCCCTGCCAACCCCGCCGATCAGTCCCTGCTCGATCCCCACGGTGCCGGCACCGCCTTCCTGGTTCTCGACCAAGCCCGCCGCGCGGACCCCGCCGCTCAGGTCGGATCGTTGCCGTAAGAGTTAGGGCCAATGCTGCCCCTGAGGCAGCCACATTCCACAAACGTCCAAATGCCGCCGACGTAAGGAATGAGATTGATGAGCACCATCGCGCCGGATTTGTTGCGGTCATGCCAGCGCTTGATTTGCAATGCCAGCGCGCTCCAGATGTACAGGACCACCAGCGGCAACAATAACACCAACAACGCCTCGGGTGCATTCACCTGCGCTAGCAAAACAGCAAACAGCCCCACCACAACGATAGCGAGCCAGATGCCGAGACCCGCCCAGTATGTGCGCCGGGGAATGCGGCCCTCGAAGCTCCAGAGGATTTGCTTCCACGTCAGCTCGAGGCCCGGCCCCGGTGGGTACGGGTTGCCGGCGGGCATGGTCTGCTGGGCTTGATAGGGATTGACCGGTGGCGTGCCGCCGCTTGCCCTGATGGGTGGCGGGGTGCTTGGCCCCACCACCAGATAAGGCGATAACCCGGACTGGTGCAGCGGCACCCAATCCGCCAAGCCCTCGCACCACACCAGCGATTTTCCGTCTAACGTGCCACTGGCGAGCAAGGCGGCGGCCCCCGCTTCGCCCACCGGGCCGTGCTGTGCCCCATTCAATTCGTAATACCAGATTGCCATGACTTGAAGTTTTCTGACAGCCAACGTGGACCGGTTTGGGCAAATGACAAGCCCAATCCACGCCGGTTTTTTGCAGTGTTAGAGGCGGCGGATGAACGCCTCGAAAAAAGCAGCGGCGTGCTGGACGGCGGCAGTTTCGATGAACTCGTCGACCGTGTGGGCCTGGTCGATGGAACCCGGGCCGAGGCAAATGCTGGGGACTCCGCCGTCTGATAGATGAGCGGCGTCTGAAAACCATGGCGCGCCAGCCAACTGGGTGGCCGGGTCAACCGCCAGCAACGCCAGCACGAACGGATGATTGGCGGAGGTTTCCATGGGTGGATTCTCGTGCATGTGAACGATTTCGACCGGCAGAGCGTGATCCTCGAGCATTTCCCGCAGCAGGCGCAACCCGCCGCCCGCGGCTGCAAGCGCCGGAGTGATGCGCATGTCGAGTTCGGCCTGCGCCAGATCGGGGACAATGTTAGGGCGCGATCCGCCGCGGATTACCCCGACGTTGAGGGTCGAGTGGCCGAGCACCGGATGGGTGAAAGCGGCCAGCGCGTGGCCCAGATGATGATCGAGCGTATCGAGCGAGCGGGTGAGTTTGAGGATGGCATTGTCCCCGCGCTCCGGTTGCGAACTGTGCGCCGCCTTGCCGGTGGCCTGCAACGTGGCCCACAACGAGCCTTTGGTGACGTGCACCACCTGCATCGAAGTCGGCTCCCCAACCACCGCAAACTCGTACTCCGCTGCATGACGCCTGACAAAATCCTTCGAGCCCCACTGGCCCGATTCCTCGCCCGTGAATGCCACAAAATCCACCGCGACGGGTGAGTTGGCCAGCAGGCTGCGGCATTCCCGCAGCGCCCACAGCATCGCCGCCATCGGTCCTTTGGTATCCGATGCGCCGCGCCCCCATACCCGGCCGTCGCGCAGCTCGCCGCCGAATGGGTTGATGGTCATGCCGCCGACGCCGACGGTGTCGAGGTGTGGACCTAATAAAATCCGCGGCCGGCCGTCCAGCGGGGCGAATCTGGCAATGAGATTCGGGCGGTGGGGCAACACCTCCTCGAGCAGCACTTCAGCACCCAGCGCCTCGAGCCAGCCAGCGAGGAAATGTGCGATCTCCTCTTCGCCAGCCGCTGCAGTACCCGGCGCGTTGTCAGGATTAACCGAGGGAATCCGCACCAGATGTTGCAGCAGTGAGATGACATCAGCAGGCATGGCGGCAGCCTGTCCCAGCCCGCCGCCAAGGGCAAGCGGAAAGAAGACGCAAGATAAGAAGGAAGAAAAAAGTTACTACTCAGGCATCATTCGTTGAAGATTTCAGAAATCAAACTGCAGATGAAGCAGATGAACACCGACAAATAAGGGAGCAGCCTCCCGCCTAACTTGGCCCGGCTGCGGCATGGTAGGGAGCGACGACCTTACTGTCGTCGTGCGGAAGGACCGGCCATGAACCGAGCCTTCGGCACTCATGCATGGGCCGATCTTCCGCCACCACCACAAGAATGTGGTGGCTCCTTAGCCCGAGTTACTCCCGGTGCCACACCAGCCGTGCGCGGGTTCGGGTGCTTGTCTTCCTCTTATCTTGCACTCTTGTGTCTTGTGTCTCTCTTGCCAAGCGGGTGAGCCCGGCCTATAGCTTGAGCGGCAATGACATTCCAACTGGTCAGCGACTACCAACCTGAGGGCGATCAGGGACAGGCGATCGACAAGCTCGCCAAGTCGATTGCAGCAGGCAACCGCCACCAGACGTTGTTAGGAGTGACGGGTTCGGGCAAGACATTCACGATGGCCAACCTGATCGCACGCCACGGCCGCCCGGCGCTGGTCATGAGCCACAACAAAACCCTCGCCGCCCAACTATACTCCGAGTTTAAGAATTTTTTTCCGCACAACGCGGTGGAGTATTTCGTATCGTATTTCGACTACTATCAGCCGGAAGCGTACATTGCGCGCAGCGACACCTACATTGAGAAAGACTCCGCCATCAACGATGAGATCGAGCGCTTGCGGCTCGGCACGATGGGCTCGGTGCTCACCCGCGAGGACACCATCGTGGTCGCCTCGGTGTCATGCATCTACGGCCTTGGCTCGCCGGAGGATTATGAAAATATGATGGTGCCGGTGCGGGTGGGGCAAGCTCTCAGCCGCGAGGAGTTTCTCAATTCACTGGTGGTGATGCTGTTTGAGCGCAACGACATCGGCTTTGGCCGCGGCAAGTTTCGGGTGCGCGGCGATGTGGTGGAAATTCATCCCGCCTACCTCGATGAAACCGCCATCCGCATCGAGTTCTTCGACGACACCATCGAGCGCATCACCAGCATCCACACGCTAAGCGGGGCGGTGATTGAGCGGCTGGATCACCACACGTTTTTCCCCGCAAAACAATACGTCACCCCGGGCGACAAGCTCAAGCGTGCGGCGGTGGCCATCCGCCATGAGCTCGACGCGCGCATCGCCGAGTTCGAACAGCAGGGGAAACTCATAGAGGCACAGCGGCTGCGGATGCGCACCGAGTACGACCTGGAAATGATGGCGGAAATGGGTTTTTGCCAAGGCATCGAGAACTACTCGCGCCATCTAACTGGCCGCGAGCCGGGGGCCAGGCCCAACACCTTGTTGGACTTTTTTCCGGATGATTTTTTGCTATTGGTTGATGAGAGTCACGCCACCATTCCGCAGATAGGCGGCATGTATGAAGGCGACCGCAGCCGCAAGCTAGTGTTGGTGGATCACGGGTTCAGACTGCCCAGCGCGCTGGACAACCGGCCGCTGCGCTTCGATGAATTCATGCAAGTGACCGGCCAGCGGGTGTATGTTTCCGCCACCCCGGGGCCGTTTGAAATCCTCAACTCGCGCCCCGAAAATAAGGCGTTCATCCCGGTGAAGTCGCGCAACGCCGACGGCAGTTTTGCCATCTATGATCGCCGAAAAATCCTCGCCATCCCCAGTGGCAACGACCAATCCGTGGCCGACTTTGATCCGACCCAGCGCGGCACGCCATTAATCGTCGAGCAAATCATCCGTCCCACCGGCCTGATTGATCCGAAGATCACCCTGCGGCCGCTCGCTGGCCAAATCGATGACACTATCGAATTGTGCCGCCAGCGGGTGGAGCGCCACGAGCGGGTGCTGGTCACCACTCTGACGAAAAAGACGGCCGAGGACCTCAGCGAATACTTGAGCGGCACCGGGCTCAAAGTGCGCTATCTGCACTCCGACATCGACGCCATCGAGCGGGTGGAGATTTTGCGCCAACTGCGTGCCGCGAGCTTCGATATCCTGGTGGGCATCAATTTGTTGCGCGAAGGGCTCGACCTGCCGGAAGTGTCGCTGGTGTGCATTCTCGACGCCGATAAGGAGGGGTTCCTGCGCAATGATACCTCGTTGATTCAAACCGCTGGTCGCGCCGCCCGCCACCTCCACGGCGAGTGCGTATTGTTTTGCGATAAGGTGACGGATTCGATCCAGCGCTTGCTAGATGTAACCGAACATCGCCGCTCGCGCCAACTGGCGCACAACGAGGCTCATGGCATCACGCCGCAGAGTGTGATCCGTGCGGTGCAGCAAAGTCTGCACACCCATGAGAATGAAGTCCAACATGCCGACAAGCTCAACGCCTCGCTGGTGGCCGATAGCGAGGAAACTTATGACAAATTGCGCGTCATCGCCGAGTTGGAAGAAGAGATGCGCGCGGCATCGTCACGGCTGGAGTTTGAGCGTGCCGCCCATCTCCGCGATCAAGTCCGAGCCCTCAAGGACAACTCATCCACAGGGGCTCCCACCCCGGTCAAGGCATCGCGCTACCCTGCCGGCCGCAAGCGGAAGTAAAACAGGCGTTCTCGACTGGGGTGTGACACCAAGAGTAACTGGGGCGCTGAGGAGCCACCACATTTTGTGGTGGTAGCGGAAGCGCGGCCCGTGAATGAGTGCCAAAGGCCCGATTCATGGGCGATCCTTCCGCACGACGACAGTAACGTCGTCGCTCCATAATTGGCCGCATCCGGGCCAAGCTAACTCGGTCGGTCCGCGAGGAGTTGTTGGAGATAGGCGAGGGCGGTGGCGCGGTCACTTAGGCGGCCTTCGAGTTGTTCGGTCTGGATCGTTTCCAGCAGGTCTTTAAAGTCCGGCCCGGGTGCTAGGCCAGCTTGGATGAGGTCGCGGCCGCTGACCAGTGGCGGCGGAATCAAGGGCTCGGCAGCAAATTCGACGGCCTTGGCTTGGAGGAATTCATAGTTGTCGCTAAAGCCGTTGGAAGAGGCGCAATCCACCCGGTGCAGCTCCATTTCCAAGGGGAAATTCGGCGCCGCCATGAACCGCTTGACCTTGGCCGTGCGCATTTGCTGGACTGCCATGAATTGCATGTGGCGGGCGACCATCGGCACCACGGCCGCGACTATTTCGTTAGAGTAACGCAGGCGGCGGAGGATAATTTCGGCCATGGTAGCGCCCAGGGCATCATGGCCGTTGAAGCGGATGCGTCCGGCGGCCTCGTCGAAGGTTTGGGTGGGTGGCTTGGCGATGTCGTGCAGCAGCACGGCGAGACACAATTCCAGCGGGGCCTCTGGCGCGAGCATTTCAAGCATGATGCGGGTGTGGGTAAACACATCGCCTTCGGGATGCCACTGCGGGGGTTGCTCGCAACCGATCATCGCCAGCACCTCCGGCACGATGTGGCGCATCAACCCGCTATCCACCAGCAATTGCACGCCGTCGGCCCGCCGCGGGGAGCTGAGGATTTTTGAAAATTCATCGCGGATCCGCTCGGGCGAGATGCGGGTTAGCAGATCGGCGCAATCCGCCAGCGCGGCGCGGGTCTGCGCTTCGATTGTAAGGCCGAGGCAAGAACTGAAGCGCACCGCACGCAGCAATCGCAGGGCGTCCTCGCGGAAGCGTGCGGCGGGTTCGCCGATCGCCCGCAGAATGCCGGCACGCAGGTCGGCCAGGCCGCCGACGTAATCGATGAGCTCGCCGGTTTGCGGATGCTCGAAGAGCCCGTTGACGGTGAAATCGCGGCGTTGGGCGTCCTCTTGCGCGCTGGCAAAGGTGACGGATTCGGGACGGCGGTGGTCCTTGTAGCTGCCATCGTTGCGGAAGGTGGCGATTTCGACGTGATGGCCGCAGTGTTTGGCGATGACCACCCCGAAATGGGCACCGACCTCGTTGGAACCGGGAAACAGCCGCAGCACCTCGGCCGGCCGGGCGGAGGTGGCAATGTCGTAGTCTTTCGGCTTTTTTCCTAACAATTTGTCGCGTACGCAGCCACCGGCAAACAACGCCTCGTGGCCGCTGGCTAGCAAGCGGCGGGCAAGGGCGAGAGCTGCGGCACAGGCGGTCATGGCTGGAGCTTCAGCGGGTAGCACTGGCATTTCAACCTAGAAAAATCAGGAAAATCATCCTTGCCAGCCCAGGCCGTTTATAGTATAAATACTTATCGATATGAAAAACATACTTACCAACTGCCCGATCGGACTAGCGCAAGGTCTGCGTAGCCACGGTGATTTGAGCCTGCGGGGTATTCTCAAGCTCACCTTCATTAAGGGGCCCAAAGTATTGCTCACGTCGCAAATCAGCGTGAAATGTGCCGCCGCCATGATGCTCATGTGCATGCCAGCGCTGCTGCTGTGTGCGATTCTCACCCTCCCGGCGCTGCTATTTGATTCGCCGCAGCAGAACGCCTACTTTTACTTTGCCAAGGTCTTGGAGCAGGATCCGACCCGCTGGCTCGTGTTGCTACTCACCGGCCTCTGCGTGCTGCTATCGCTGGCGTTGCCGGCCACCATGGAAACTCCCCGGCAGTTACCCGGCTACTGAGGCTGGTGGCTGCCGCATTCCCGACGAACTTGGCTCGGATGCTGCTCGTTAAGGAGCGACGACCTTCCTGTCGTCGTGCGGAAGGTTGGCCCATGACCCGGAGCTTCGGTGATTATGCGCGGGCCGCCCTTCCGTTAGCATCACAAAATGTGGTGGCTCCCTAACGTCCAAGTGATTTCCGTTGCCACAATCCAGGATCACAGGCCGGCCAGCCACAGCGCGGCGTGGATTTTGCAGTCAATAGCCAGGCCCTCGGCCTGACGGTCGGCCAGCCATGGGCGCAGCCCGGCTAGCGGCACCAGATGCACGATGATGTCCTCGCCCCCGGTGCCACCTCCGGCATGCTCGCGGCTCAGACCGGTGGCATGGAACAAATGCAGAAATTCCGACGTCATCCCCGCCGAGGTCGGCGTGCGCAGCAATTCCGTCAGGACCTCCGCCCGGTAGCCGGTTTCTTCCAGCAACTCACGGCGCGCCGTCTCGGCCAACGATTCGCCGTGGAAAGCGACCTCATCGCCGACCAAACCTGCCGGAATCTCGATGACGCGCTGCTGCACCGGGATGCGGAATTGCTCGACGAGCACGATCTCACGCTCCGGCGTGATGGCGAGGATGCCCACCGCAGCATCCGCTTGGGGCCGGCGCACATAGTCCCAGCGACCGCTCCGGTAGATGGCGAGCCAGCGGGTTTCAAAAAGTTTCTCGGGTTCTGACATGAGTTGGTTAAAATGGCTCAAAGAAACAATGGCGTAACGTCGCAAACATCGCTACCTCTGTCGCGCGCTGATGTCCCGCCATAATTTCGCAATCCCCGTTGTTTTCACCCACCGCATCGTTTTCACACGAAATGCCTTCGCCCCGGAAAACCCGCATCTCGCGGACATTCTTCACGAAGGTGGCGGCCGCCGCGCCTGTGTCTTCATCGAGCAGGCCGTCGCCACCGCCTGGCCCGGCCTGATCGACGCCGTGCCAGCATACTTTGCCGGGCTCGCAGTCGATTGCTGCGGCAGCACGGTGCTGCCGGGCGGCGAGGCGTGCAAGGCCGATGACGCGCTGGTGCGCCAAGTCTGGGAAACCCTGGACCAAGCCCGCATCGACCGCCATTCCTACGTGCTGGCCATTGGCGGCGGGGCGTTCCTCGACGCGGTGGGCTTCGCTGCGGCCACCGCCCACCGCGGCGTGCGCCTGCTGCGCTTCCCCACCACCACCTTGTCCCAAGACGATGGCGGGGTCGGCGTGAAATGCGCCATCAATGGCTACGGTAAGAAAAACTGGATCGGCTCCTTCGCGGTGCCATTTGCCGTCATCAATGATTTTGAATTCCTCCGCAGCCAGGATCCGGCCGACTGCCGCGCCGGTCTCATTGAGGCGGTCAAGGTCGCCTTGGTCAAGGATCCGGAGTTTTTTACTTGGATCGAGACCCACCTACCTGCCCTCGCCGCGCTCGACCCGGCGCATCTGGAAATCTGCGTCGAGCGCTCGGCCTTGCTGCACGTAGGCCACATTGCCAGCGGTGGCGATGCCTTCGAATGCGGCTCAAGTCGGCCGCTGGATTTCGGCCACTGGGCGGCTCACAAACTCGAAAGCCTCACCGCCTACCAACTTCCACACGCCCCCGCCGTATCGGTCGGCTTGGCGCTCGACACCCTTTATTCCGTGCAGGCAGGCAGCCTCGCTGCCGCCGCCGGCGCACGCATCCTGCGGGTGCTCGATGCACTCCAACTCACCACTTACCATCCGGCCCTCGATTGGCGCGACGAATCGGGTCGCCGCCGGATCTTCGCCGGTCTGGATGAGTTCCGCGAGCACTTGGGCGGCCAACTCACCGTACTGCTCCTGCAAGACCTTGGGGTCGGCGTCAACGTCCACCACTTGGATGAGCTCCTCCTGGATCAATGCATCGATGAACTGCGCCGGCGTTCTGGCAGCCGATCCTAAGCCGTGCCCGGCTTAATTTTTGATTTCCGACTTGCCATGGCAGGATACCCGCCTAGCCTCCGGCCATGCTCACGAAGTTGCCACTATTGTCGTTTTGCTCCATCCTACTTGCCGCACCGCTCCCGGCTGCCGTTGCGCCTCCCGCAGGAGGCACTGAGGCGCTTGCCGCTGAGGCCGACAGTCCTGCCAAGGATGCCCTCGCCGCCTTTCGTGAAGGCCGCCACGCCAAGGCAATCGAACTTGCCAAGCCGCTCGCTGAAAAGGGCAACGCGGATGCCATCTACCTGATCGGCTATGCCTATGAAACCGGCCAAGGGCTGGAGGCCTCGCGCGAGTTAGCGCTCGAAAACTACCGCAAAGCCGCCGCCACCGGCCACAAGAATTCGATTTACCGACTGTCGTTCATCCTTCTCGCATCCGAGGATGAGGCTGAACGCAGCCAAGCCCGCGAAGCTCTTGAAAAGGCTTCCAAGGACGATCCAGCAGTGGCCGGCCGCATCCTCGGTGAAGCCTACCTACGCGGTCGTCTCACCAAGGAAGCCGACTTTGATAAAACCGTCACTTGGTGGACCTCCGCCGCCACCGCCGGCGATGTCCCCTCGCTGCTGCTGCTCGCCCGCTTGCATGAAGGCCAATTCGGCTTTACCGATAAAAAAGACCTCAAAAAAACCCTTGGCTACTATACCAAGGCAGCTGGTCTCGGCGATGTCTCCTCCATGGTAGCCCTCGGCTCGCGCCTGCTCAATGGCGACAAAGATAACCGCAATGAAAAAGATGGCCGCGAGTGGCTAAAGAAAGCGATCGACGCCAAGGAATACTCGGCTTTTCTCGCCCTCGGCGACTTTGAGGAAAACGTCAAGAAGGACCCCAAGGCTGCTCTCGTTCTTTACGAACGCGGCAAGGACGCCGGCCAAGTGGATTGCATCCTGCGCGTCGCCGATGCCTATACCGAAGGCAAGGGTACCGATAAAGATCCGGCCCGCGGTGCGAGTCTGTTGGAAAGCGCCGCCAAAGCCGGCAACCCCACCGCTCACTACCGCCTCGCCGTCAAGGGCCTTTCCGCGCCAAAACCCGACCTGCTGGCGGGTTATAGCCATTTGCTGTCCGCCGCAACCGGCGGCCTGACCGAAGCTCAAAACGAACTCGGCCTACTCTACCTCTCCGGCAAGCTCGCCGTCGCCGACGCCCCCGCCGGCGTTGCTTGGCTCTCCCGCGCCGCTCAAGGCGGTATGGCCCTCGCGCAAAACAATCTCGGTGCTCTCTTCGAACAGGGCGCTGGCGTGCCACAAAACTTTGCCAACGCAGTTCAATTCTATTCACTCGCCGCCAATCAAGGCCATGCCGGTGCCACCCTCGCACTTGCCCGCCTCTGCTCCAAAGGTGCCGGCGTGACCGCCGACCTGCCCAAAGCTTGGGCGCTGGCTACCCTCGCCGCCGAACGCGGTGAGGAAAGCGCCAAAAAGTTTGCCAGCGACCTGGCTGAAAAATTCGACGACAAACAACGCGCCAAAGGCCAGCAAGACCTCGAGGCGATTAAATCAGGCAAGCCCGACGGCACTAAACCCGCCGATGTCAAACCCGCTGGCACGCCCAAGCCGACAAAAAAAACCAAGTAGGCGGGGCCGACAGCCTCGTTAGGTGCTGGAGATGATTTTTCCCGGGGCGACAGGCCGAGCCCACCCGTCGCCACTCGTTCTGGCTCGCTGTGACCCTCTGCTTATCGAACCCAGGCTCTAGCCAACGTTCTGCGCGCTGCCATTGCGGGAATCACTCAATAAGACCTTTTTGTTCTTTTGAACAGTTTTTTGCTTGCGCTCTTTCACTAGCCGGTTTATATATGGTATGCAATCTAACCAATAACTCCGATGAAAGACACAGCTATCGATCCAACCGCCCCCACCCCGGGCCTCGCGGCCTCCTCTGCGCCCACCGCCTCCACGACACCCCTCACGGGCTTCACCGAACGCGCCGCTGATTACACTATCTACAAGCCCAACTCCCGTGGCAACGGCGGGGTGCTGCGCTTTAGCCTCAACTCCACCAAGGCCGCCCTCTTCGTCGATGCTGCTGCCCAAAACGGCGACAAACAATTCGACTGGGACCACAAAATCACCATGAAGTGGGGGCTGTCCGATATTGGCTCCGTGCTTGCCACCTTGCAGGGCCGCCAACCCTTGGCCAAGCTCTTCCACCAAACTGATAAGGCCAACAGCGCCTTTGAACTGACCCTGCGTGACGACCCCGAACGCGCCCCCTACGTCGTAAGCATCTCGCGCCAGGAAGCCTCCGACAAATCCCTGCGCAAAGTCTCCCTTCCGATCACCCACGGCGAGGCCGCCGTACTCGAAGTCGCACTGCGCGTGGCCGTCAGCCGCCTCATCGGCTGGTGAATGTTATCCACAACAAGCCGCCCCTTCGCCACGCGGCGCTGGCACATTGTCACCGCCGCGGGAAGGAGCGCGATTCGGGGACAGAGAAATAGTCCTCTTACGCAACAAGCCGCCCCGCAGAATGGCGGAACGGCTTGAGAGCTGGAACGGGCCGGGGCCCGAGGGCCGCCGGCAGCTTGGATGGGGGGCTTACTTTTTCTTAGCGGCGCGTTTGTCCTCGATAGCGGCTTGAGCGGCGGCGAGGCGTGCGACGGGCACGCGGTAGGGCGAGCAAGACACGTAGTTGAGGCCGAGTTGGTGGCAGAACTTGACGGATTCCGGATCGCCGCCATGTTCGCCGCAGATGCCGAGCTTGATGTTGGGACGGGTGCTGCGGCCTTTGGCGACGGCGATTTCCATGAGCTGACCAACGCCAGTGACATCGAGGGTGGCGAAGGGATTCTTGCTGAATACATCGTTCTCGATGTAGGGGTTCAAGAAGCTGCCCATATCGTCGCGACTGATGCCCAGCGCAGTTTGGGTGAGGTCGTTGGTGCCAAAGCTGAAGAACTCGGCGCCCTTGGCGATTTGGTCGGCGGTGAGCGCACCACGCGGCACTTCGATCATGGTGCCGACTTGATAGTCAAAGGTGACTTTCTTCTCGGCCATGACTTCCTTGGCGACGCGGTGGACGATTTCGGCCTGCAGGTCGAATTCCTTCTGGAAACCGACCAGCGGGATCATCACCTCGGGTTTGACCGGGATTTTCTTTTTGGCCACATCGGCGGCGGCTTCAAAGACGGCGCGGGCCTGCATTTCGGTGATTTCCGGATAGGCGATGCCGAGGCGGCAGCCGCGGTGGCCCAACATCGGGTTGAACTCGTGAAGGTCGGCGACGCGCTGGATGATGGTGTCGACCTTGACGCCGAGTTTTTTCGAGAGGTCGAGTTGCTGTTCCTTGGTGTGGGGAAGGAACTCGTGGAGCGGCGGGTCGAGCAAGCGGATGGTTGCAGGGAAGCCTTTGAGCGCCTTGAAGATGCCGGTGAAGTCCTCACGTTGATAGGGCAGCAGCTTGGCCAGCGCGGCCTTGCGCGCTGGTATGTCGGTGGCCAGAATCATCTCGCGCATCGCGTCGATGCGGTCGCCCTCAAAGAACATGTGCTCCGTGCGGGTCAGGCCGATGCCCGTGGCACCGAAGGCCATAGCGATGCGAGTCTGCTCGGGCGTATCGGCATTGGTGCGCACAGCCAGCTTGGTGGCCTTGGCGCACCATTCCATGAGCTGCAGGAAGTTTTTGAACTTGGCGGATTTCTTGGCGGCCTTGTCGCCATCGACGATGCCGGTGATAATTTCGGACGGAGCTGATTTAATTTGGCCGCCGTACACGAGACCGGAGGTGCCGTCGATGGAGAGGTAATCGCCTTCCTTGAACGTTTGACCGGAAGCGGTGACGGTGAGTTTGTCGTAGTCAATTTCCACGGCGGAGGCGCCGCAGATGCAGACCTTGCCCATTTGGCGGGCGACCAGCGCGGCGTGCGAGGACACGCCGCCCTTGGCGGTGAGGATGCCTTCGGCGGCGATCATGCCGCGAAGGTCTTCCGGGCTGGTCTCGTTGCGCACGAGCAGGACTTTTTCGCCGCGGGCTTCGGCGATC
>WBXE01000018.1 GCA_008932955.1 Verrucomicrobiota bacterium | reverse complement strand
TAAAGCCCGTCGAGGTGGCCTTTGGTCACCAGCTTGCTGAGGTTTGCCCAGCCTTCGTTGGTTTCAGCCAGCAGCGTTAGATGGGTGGCGCGCTTCCGCCCGGGGATTTCGCGGCGGTCCTCGATGGTGGTCGGGGCCAGGTAGATTTCGCAGCCGAGGATGGCCTTGATTTTTTGGTCCTTGCAGGCTTTGTAAAACTGGACGGCCCCGTACAGGTTGCCGTGATCGGTCATGGCCACGGCCGGCATGCCCAGGGCGGCCGCGCGTTTGGCCAGATCCTTGGTGCGGATCATGCCATCCAGCAGCGAAAACTCAGTGTGCAGGTGAAGGTGGACGAAAGATTGGGACATCGGACGCCCCAATCCTAGGCATGCCCCGCCCAAGGGCAAGCGGCACCGTGCCCAAACCACCGATTTTTGCCCGGGGACATGCCCGGAACTCAAACGACCTCGTTTTTGACAAAGGGGTGAGCAAGTCGAATTGCCCTAATTCGTGGCAAAAAAACCACTGAGGTAAAATTCGCCGCGCCCTTTTCTAAACAGAAGTTTTCGCCGGCGAGATCGGCGGCGGCGCGATTCCTATGGCTTGACCTTCAACCCGGCTTTCACGGCAAGGGCTTTTTGGCGATTGTCGAAGGTGAGAAAGTTCTTGATTCCAAGTGCCACGGCGGCGGCTACGTGCAACACGTCAAAGCCGCGCGTCCCGAGGGTCGTCGCGTGCGCCGCGCTGAGTGCATCCGCCCCGGCGTAAAGCTCCGCCCATGCAACCGGGGTTTCCACAAGTGCGCAGCTCCGCGTATCAGCTTCAACCGAATCGAGCAGGTGTTGGCATTCTGCCAAGGTGATTTCACGCCGAAACACGGCGATGCGGAAGGCATTGCGCAATTCATGCCGTTGCAGCGGGGTGACTACCAAAGCGGCATCAAGGTTTGCGGCGATTCGTGCGGCATGAACCGTGTTCGCGTCCTGTGCGTAAAGCGAAAAGAAAAAACTGGTATCGGCATAGGCTACCATCGGCTTGCCTCCCGTTCTTCCAAAATAATGTTGGGAATGATCCGATCCCCGAAGATGGCCTTGGCGCGAGCCGCAAAATCCGGCATTTTGAAATTGGCCGGGGCCTCGGGGCGCGGCGGGCAAATTCGGGCAACGGGGCGTGTCCGGTTCAACACCGTCACTTCCTCCCCCTGCGCGACCAACGCAAGGATCGCGCTGAAGTCGTGATGAACTTGCCGAATGGTGACTGTCTTCATGTGCCACAAAATGTTCCACACTGCTTCCGGCGTCAAGTTCCGGGTTCGTTTTTTCCGGGGCGGGCTTTCCCGGCGTCTGGGAATCCAGGGTTCGCCCAGAACAGGAGGAGTCACCTGGCGAGGCTGCGCCTCAGACCGAGCGAAATACGCAGACAATTACCGATTGCCGATTGATGAGTGTTGATTTGTGATGTGAGCTTGAAATCGAGTGCTCGCGCCAAGCTCACTTCAACAATCCAAAATCATCAATTATCAATCGTCAATCAATCCCGTGAAGCGCGGCACCACGAAAACTTGACTCATTTGCATCGAGTTTCTCTTTTCAAGGACTCTAGACGCGCACTGGGCTGGGAGCTTCACCCCGTTTCTGTCGCGCGTGCTGCGGAATGGCTGCAGAATGGCTTGGCAAAGCGCCGCCCAGCGGGCACGCTGCCGGTGTGAGCCGCCTGGTTAACCGCATGCGCGAAAGAGTCGCGCACGAATATCTGTCGCGTTGCTACAATGCATCTCAAGCCACCAAGTTATGGAAAATCCAGGACTGACCCTCGATAACAAGTCTCATCGCTGGGTGATCGTCTTCCTTGGGGGACTGGTGATGTGTCGCTTGCTGTTGCTGCTGTTCGCACCCATGTGGGATCCCTCCGAGGCTCGCTACGCGGAAATGTCCCGCGTGATGGTGCAATCCGGCGATTGGATCACCCCCCACTTCGCCCCAGGCGTGCCGTTTTGGGCCAAGCCGCCACTCTCGATGTGGGCCTCGGCCGCGGGCATCGCCTGCTTCGGACCTAACCACTTCGGCGCACGCATTTTCACCTTCCTTGCCGCCTTGGGCCTGCTGGCCATGGTGGCGCGTGCGGCCCGTCACGAGTTCCAATCCACCGCCATGGGCTGGGTGGCCGCCGCGCTGCTGATGGCCAGCCCGTTGTTCTATTATTGCTCGGCGGCGGTGATGACGGACCTATTTTTGGTGTTAGGAACCACCCTTACGATGGTGGCGTTCCGCCTCGCGCTGGAAACCTCCTCGCGGGCCTGGGGCTACGGGTTTTTTGTGGGGCTGAGCATCGGCTTGCTAGCCAAGGGTCCGCTGACGCTGGTGCTGGCCGGCCCGCCAATCTTTGTCTATTGCCTGTTCACCTGTCAGTGGCGGCAGGTCTGGCAACGCATCCCATGGTTTTCCGGTACTCTGCTGATGTTGCTGGTGTCCGTGCCATGGTACTTGCTGGCGGAAAACCACACGCCCGGTTTCCTCGATTATTTTATCGTCGGCGAACACATCCGCCGCTTCACCGTGGCAGCTTGGGCCGGCGACAAGTACGGCAGCGCCCACTCCAAACCCATCGGCACGATCTGGCTCTTCGCGCTATTAGCCACCTTTCCGTGGTGCTGCGGTTTGTTGGCCGCGCCGCTGCGCCAGTGGCGCCACTTCCGCAGCTGGTTGATGGCCGCCAACGGCCGCTGCCTGTACCTGCTGCTGTGGGCACTGTGGCCGCTGGTGTTTTTCACGCAGGCACGCAACATCATCGCCACCTATCCGCTGCCGGCGCTGCCCGCCATCGCCCTCCTGCTAACCGAAATTTACTGGCGGCGAGCTTCCCTGGCTAAAGCGCCGCGCTGGCACCCGCTGCATCCGGCGCTGGTGGGCGTGAGTGCCACCGTGGTGCTCTTGAGTGTGTTATTTCCCTTCATCAAGCCGCGCTTCGCGCCTGGCACCGAGCGCGAATTGGTCCATTGCTATCAAGCCCACCGCGCGCTCAACGACCGCTTGCTATATTTCCAAAAACGGAAATTTTCGGCGGAATTTTACACCTGTGGCCAAGTTGGCACCATTGATTCGCTCGACGTGTTAGAGCAACGCATGCAGGGACCCGGCAGACTATTTCTCGCCATCGATGCCCAATATTTTGCACAGTTGCCTCCCACCGTGCAAGCTAGCTTCAGCTTGCTCGGCCACTGGGGCAAGCAATCCACTCTCTATCAGCAGCGCAATGCGACGCCTCATCTAACTATTGATTCACCATGACTTCGCCCACTGCCGTCCCCACTCCGCGCCCGACGACTCGCCCGTGGATCACCTGCGTGGTGCCAGCCTACAACGAAGCGGAAAGCATCGCGGAATTCTTGCGCGCGCTATGCCAACACCTCGCAGGCCTAAGCGAGCGCTTTGAGGTGCTGGTCATCGACGATGGCAGCAGCGACGCCACCAGCCAGCAAGTCATGGCCCAGCCCGGCCCGATCCGCCTGCTCACTCTGTCGCGCAATTTCGGCAAGGAAGCGGCCATCAGTGCCGGCTTGGAGGAAGCTGACGGCGAGGTGGTGGTCATCATCGACGCGGATTTTCAACACCCGTTTCCGGTCATCGATGAATTTATTGTGCACTGGCAACTAGGCTACGACATGGTCTATGCGGTGCGCCGCGAACGCAATACCGATGGACGACTCCGCCGCCAGCTGAGCCACCTTTTCTATCAAATCATGAGCCGCATGTCGTCGATCAGCATACCGGAGGACGCGGGCGACTTCCGCCTGCTGGATCGCCAGGTCGTGCACGCCTTGCGCTGCTTGCCGGAGAGCAACCGCTTCATGAAAGGGCTCTACTCATGGGTGGGCTTCCGCAGCATCGGCATTGCCTTCACTATTGAGGAACGGCGCTCCAGCAGCTCAAAATTCAATTTCCTCAAACTCCTCGACCTCGCGACCACTGGCCTAACCTCGTTCAGCAACCTGCCGCTGCGGCTGTGGGTGGGCGTCGGCTCGCTGATCTCGATGTTGGCGATTTTTTACGCCATTTACATCTTGGTGGAAACCCTCATCTTCGGCAACCCCTTGGCCGGTTGGGCCACCCTGGTGGTCGCTGTCACATTCCTCGGTGGCGTGCAGTTGCTCTCCATCGGCATTCTCGGCGAGTACCTCGCACGCATCTTCAATGAGGTGAAACGCCGGCCTAACTATCTCGTCGCAGCCAAACACGGCTTCACCAAACCATGATCTTCCCTTTCTAGGATGAAACGCCTCACCCTCTGCGCCGATGACTTTGGCCAATCCGAGGCGATCAGCAGCGGCATCCTCCAGCTCGTCGCCGCCGGACGCCTGCAGGCAGTCTCCTGTCTAACAGAATCTCCGGGCTGGCCGGCCATGGCCGGCCAGCTCAAGGCGCTTGGCACCGATCACCAGGCGGGCCTGCACTTCAATCTAACCCACGGGTTTGCTGCGCCGGGGCCTAGGAGCGCCGGCTTCAGCCCGCGTGTGAAACAGGGGCCGCAAGCGGTGGGCCCACTCATGCTGCGCGCGTTCCTCCACCAGTTAGATGCAACCAGTGTGCGTCAGCGCTTCATTCAACAATGGCAAGCCTTTGAAGCACACTACGGTCAGCCTCCGGCGTTCGTCGATGGGCACCAGCATGTGCATGCCTTGCCGCAGATCCGCCGCATCGTCATCGAGGAAACCCGCCAGCGCAATCCAGCCGCTTGGTTGCGAGTCCCGCACGCCTCGGGTTTCCTGCCCAAAGTCCTGGTCATGCGTGCCATGACCGCCGCCCTTGCCGCCAGCATCAAGCGCGCCGGCCTTGCCAGCAACCTGCACTTTGGTGGCTTCCGGCCGTTCCGCCGCGACTTCGACTTTGCCGGGTTTTTCCGCGATCTTCTAGCAGGTGCGAGCGATGCCACCCTGGTGATGTGTCATCCGGGCCTAGCCGCGGACGACGCCACCGATCCCATCGCCCACTGCCGCCAAGCGGAGCTGGACTATCTTCTATCCGACCAGTTTGCCGCCGATCTCGCCGCCGCCAACGTCAGCCCCGGCAGTTGCCTGGGCTAAGCGCATGTTAGGGAGCTGCGAAATGACTGTCGTTGTGCGGAGCGACGACCTTACTGTCGTCGTTTGGAGCAACGACCTTACTGTCGTTGTGCGGAGCAACGACCTTACTGTCGTTGGGCGGAGCAACGACCTTACTGTCGTTGTGCGGAAGAATCGCCCATGAATCGAGCCTCTGGCACTCATTCATCGGCCACACTTCCGCAACCACCACAAGAATGTGGTGGCTCCTTAGCGCAACACCTCGTACGGGCTCTCGTGAAGCAGGCTCGGCTTGCGCTTGGTGAGCAGCCGCCAGCACTCGTAGGCCGTTCCTAACAAGATAATTGTCACCAACACCAGCAAGCCGGCGGTAACCGCCACATCCAGCCTTGCGTTGCGCAGAGCGGTGGTGGCGGCAGCGCGCACCGGGCCTTCGAGGCCGCCGGCAAGTTGCGCCTCGAACTTGCGAATGGCAGGGAAAAAACCCGCGGCCTTGGGTGAGAACAATTTGAGCCAACCGGCGCTGTAGGTCGCCACGGTGAGTACGAGCAACGGCAGCAGCGTGGTCCAACAATAGCGCGCTTTGCCCATCTTGATGAGCATCACCGTGCCAAAGCAAAACGCGATGACTGCCAGCAGTTGGTTGGATATGCCGAATATCGGCCACAGGCTCTTGGCGATGCCCTCCGGATCCAGCGCTCCCTGATAGAGGAAATAGCCCCAGGCGGACACTAGCAGACCGCTGGCTAGAATGTTGGCAAACCACGAGCGGGTGTCGCGCAGGCCCGGCACGATCTCACCTAGCAAGTCCTGCAGGATGAAGCGGCCGACGCGGGTGCCTGCGTCCAGGGTTGTTAGAATAAACAGCGCCTCGAACATGATGGCGAAGTGATACCACAACGCCAGCGCGGTCTTGCCGGGGATGATGGCGGAAAACATCTTCGCCATGCCCACCGCGAAGGTCGGCGCGCCGCCGATCTTGCCGATCATGTGGGGCTCGCCCAAATCGCTAGCCAGCGCCTGCATGCGCTCCAAGCTGATGGCATAGTTGGGCCCGTACGAGTTGATGGTGTGAAGTTGGGCGGCAACGGCGGCATAATTGTTAGGATCTACCGGGGAATTGATGGCGAAGTATTCGCCTGGGGGCAGCGCGCAGGCGGCGATGATCGCCATCAGGGCGACCAGCATTTCGACGGTCATCGCGCCATAGCCGACGAGGCGGATGTTGTGCTCGCTACCCAACATTTTTGGGGTGGTGCCTGAGGCGATGAGGGCGTGGAAGCCGCTGATGGCGCCACAGGCGATGGTGATGCAAACGAAGGGAAACACCGGTCCGGGCACCACAAACCCGCCGCCGTGAATAAACGGCGTGAGCGCCGGCATCTGCAAGGGCGGAGCCAACACCACGATGCACATTCCTAACAAGGCAACGGTGCCCAGCTTCAGGTAGGTGCTGAGGTAATCGCGGGGGGCCAGCAACATCCACACCGGCAGCACGCTGGCGCAGAAGCCGTAGATCATGATCGCCCACGCGAGTTGGGTGGATTGCAAGGTGAGGGCTGCGGCCCATGCCGGCGGCAGGTATTTGCCGCCCACCACTGCCGCTAACAACCCGATCACCCCGAAGACCGTGGCTTGCGTGACGCTGGCCTTGCCGCTCTTGATAGCCGCGCCCATGATGAAGGCCAGCGGAATGGTGGCGGCGATGGTGAAGAGGCCCCACGGGCTTTCGGATAGAGCCTTGACCACCACCAGGCCGAGCACGGCCAACAAAATAATCATGATCGCCAACAGGCTGATGAGGGCGATGAAGCCGAGTACCGGATTGAGCTCTTCGCGGATCATTTGGCCTAACGATTTGCCATGGCGCCGCATCGAAGCGAACAACACCACCGAGTCATGCACGCCGCCACCGAGGGTGGCCCCGACCAGAATCCACAGGGCCCCTGGCAGATAGCCGAATTGTGCGGCGAGCACCGGGCCGACCAGCGGCCCAGGGCCGGCGATGGCGGCGAAGTGGTGGCCAAACACCACCCATTTGGAAGTGGGCACAAAGTCCTTGCCATCGTTGCGGGTGATGGCCGCTGGGGCGCGCTGGCCATCCACCGTCAACACCTTGGCCATTAGCCACGCCGAGTAAAATCGATAGGCCACGGCGAAACTGCACACCCCCGCAATCACCAGCCACAACGCGTTGATCGGTTCGCCACGCTGGAAGGCCATCAGCCCGACGGCCAACGCGCCGAGCAAGGAAACGGCGGTCCAGAGGATAATGCGAAAAGGTTTGGCAATCATTAGAAAAAACCCTCGCGGTGCTTGCTGCGGGTGTAGGCACCGTCGCCCACCGACAACACTTCCAGCCTTACGGTGGTTAGGCCCTGGTCATAGAAGCCGATTTTTTTGGCGGCGCGCGGCGACAGGTCAAGGCAACGCCCGGCGATGAAGGGGCCGCGGTCATTGATGCGGACTTTGACGGATTGACCGGTTTTAAGATTGGTGACTTTGGCGAGGCAGGGCAAGGGCAGGGTTTTGTGGGCGGCGATGAGATCCCAAGGCATGACTTTCTCACCCAGCGAGGTGGTGCCCGGCCACAGCCCGCAAAACGCGGACTCGTTGTACCAGGAACAGGTGCCGGTTTCCTGGAAGGTGAGGGCATGGCCGACGCTCATCGGGTGATAGGTTTGGCCGCGCACGCTGTAGCCGCGGGTCATGTAGCCTTGGTAACCGTGGCTACAGGAGGCCAGCGCGAGCCCTCCCAACGCCAAGACCATCCGCAGCATGCCGCGGACCGGCCAGCGCCAGCTCGGGCGGGTGGCGAGTGGCAGCGGTAAGGAGCCAGCACATTCCTGTGTTGGTGGAAGTGTGGCCCATGCGTGAGGGCCGAAGGCGCGAGTTATGGGCAAGCCTTCCATACGACGACAATAAGGTCGTCGCTCCATACGACGATAATAAGGTCGTCGCTCCATACGACGATAATAAGGTCGTCGCTCCATACCTCGCCTCTGGGTCGTCAAAAGTGTCGGAAAGTTCACCGGCCGAAGAATGGGTCAAAATGGGGGCGGGCCTGCCGCGGCCGCTTAACTTTTCCGCTCGCGGACGATTTTGAGGGTGGCGGCGACTTTTTCCTTCAATTCCTTGCCGGGTTTGAATTTAACGGCGGCGCGGGCGGGGATTTTGACGGTGGCGGTGGGGTTTTTCGGGTTGCGGCCGAGTTTGGCTTTCAACTCGCGCACCTCGAAGGCCCCGAATTTGCGCATGACGACGCTATCGCCGACGGCGAGGGTCTCGGTGATTTCATCGATGAGGAGCTGGACGATTTCCGAAATCGTCTGCTGGGTGATCTCGATGCCTTTGCCAGCGAGTTTTTCGGTGAGCCGGATGGCGAGTTCGCGTTTGGTGATGGTGGCCATGAGAGAGTGGGAGGAGGCACGCAGGTGCGTCGGCATTACAAACTCATTGGCAACGACTTGTCGCGCCAAAAATCACCAACGGCGGCGAGTTTTTTCGAGCTTGTGGAGTTGAGTTGGGGGTTGGGGCTGGCGAGCGGCAAACCCGGCGTGCGGCAAAAAAATCAGTTAGGCTGAGGGTGACCGACCTCCCGGAGTGCGCGGGCTAAGTCGGTGGAGTGGCTGTCTTGGACGGTATTATGGTGAGCGTCCTTGATCTCCTGCAATTCGACCAAGGCAGGGAAGCGCGTGGCGAGGTGGCGGCTCATGCCAGCGGGGATGACTTCGTCCCGGGAGCCATGAAGGATGAGGATGCGACCGGGGCCATGCCTGGCCAAATCGGCAAGTCTGGCGGAGTTGTCGAAGCGGTGCCAGACGAGAAAGCCGAGCGGCAGACCGGTCACTTGGCGGGTCATGTCCATGGTGCTGGTGAACGGGGCGAGCAGCACGCCGCGCTGGATGTGATGATCCGCCGCGGCTATCAAACAGGCAGCAGCCCCAAGACTGTGCCCAAAAATGCGCAGGCGGGATGAGTCTGCGGTGGGCGACCAGCCCAATTTCTGCATGGCCAGCGGCACCAACTGGTCGAATGTGTCGCGGATGGCGGCGGGGCTCGGCGTGCCGTGGCAGTCGCCATACCCAGGAAAATCCACCAGCAGCCAGGCGTCCTCGCGTGGGGCGTGGATGCTCAGCCAGGCAGACCAATCGAGGGCGAGCGAGCCATTGCCGCCACACACCAGCCAGAGGTTGCGTGGATGGTCGCGCTGGCCTTGCATAAACGCGTGCTGGTGCCCTTGCGCGGTGGTGAAATCAATGACCTGGCCCGGCGCTACCGTCGTCCATTTTGCCACTAGACCTGCAGGATAGGGGCGCGGGAAATAGATGAGGCGGCTTTGGCAACCGGTGAGCAAGGCGAGCGCCATGGCCAGGCCCAGGCAAACCAGCGCCAACCACCGAAGGCAGCGACGGAGCCAGCGCGGACAGGAGCGGGTGGAGATGGGCATGAAACGAAAATGGGTGCGGCGCAGAGTGTCAGGGAAACCATTCAGCTGCACCACACAATTCACACGCCGCAAAGCATCCGAGATGCGCCGCTACAATGCGACACTGGCGCATGAGGTGCTTCATTTCACTCGCAGGTTGAAGCCTGCGATCCAAGCTCTCAGGTGAAGCGGACGGCGTGTTTTTTGGAGAGCTTGAGGACATCGCCGGGGTGGGGGACGACCGGCGCGGCGGGGTCGGTTAGTTTTTCGCCGTTGAGTTGGACGGAGCCGGTGGTGATGAATTGCTTGCGCAGTTCGCTGTTGGATTTTTCGATGCCGAAGGCGGCCTTAAAGGCATGAGCGCTGAGGCTCAGCACGCAGAGGTCGGGCGGGAGAGTGGCCAGCGAAAGTCCCGGCAACTCGGCTGCCGCCAAATCCTTCTTGGAAAAGCGGGTGTCCCAATCGGCGCGGGCGGCACTGCCGGCAGCCGCACCGTGATAGCGGCCGGTTAGCTTTTCGGCGAGCGCCTTCTTGGCCTCCATCGGGTGGCCGGCGGGGTCGCGGGCCTCGCCTAACAGCAATAGGTAATACCGGTCCATCAATTCGTCGGAAATGCTCATGAGCTTGCCGAACATTTCCTGCGGCGGATCACTGACGCCAACGTAATTGCCGTAGGGCTTGGACATTTTGCGCACGCCGTCGCGACCCTCGAGCAGCGGCAGGACCATCACGACTTGTTGGGGCTGGCCTTCCTCTTTTTGGAGGTCGCGGCCGACGAGAATGTTGAAGAGTTGGTCGGTGCCGCCGATTTCCACGTCGGCGCGGATTTCCACCGAATCCCAGCCCTGCATGATCGGGTACTGGAGTTCGTGGAGGCGGATTTCCTGGCCGGCGTCTAGGCGGTTGCGGAAATCCTCGCGCTGAAGCATTTGTTGGAGGGTGACCCGGGCGTTGAGCCGGAGGATTTCCTCGTAACTCATTTTGCGGAACCAATCCCCGTTGTACACAATCTCGGTTTGCTCACGGTCCAATATCTTGAATGCCTGGTCGGTGTAAGTGGCGGCATTGGCCAGCACTTCCTCGCGGGTGAGCGGCGGACGGGTGGCGCTGCGCCCCGACGGATCACCCACGGTGGCGGTGAAGTCGCCGATGAGCAACACCGCCTGGTGACCTAATAATTGAAACTGGCGGAGTTTTTCCAGCGCCACGGTGTGGCCGAGATGGATGTCGGGTGCGGTGGGGTCCACGCCGAGCTTGATGCGCAGCGGGCGACCGAGCCGGAGTTTTTCCAGCAATTCGGTAGCGGACAGGACCTTGGCGGTCCCGGCGGTGAGTTGGGCGAGTTGGTGTTCGGGGGACATGGCGGGGGCGACAGGCAAGACGCTAGACACAAGAGAAGAAGACGCAAGACACAAGACGGCGAGACCCAAGAGAAGAGCCGATCATTACATGGTGACAGACAAAAAGTAGGGATTGTGGGGGCGAGTCCTGAGTTTTGGGGCTAATAGACCGCCACTGGGCTGTGAGCCAGCTCGGCGCCCGCCGTGGGCTCCGGCACCGCTGGCACTTCAGCCGCCAGAGCCGCTAGGCCGTCGCAGGTGGTCTGCCACTGGGCAGGCGACCAGGGCAAGGGCGGGTGGAGTTTGTCGCGCAGGCGCTCGACGCGCTCCCAAGCGTCGGCCAGCAGGGGGCCTGGCAATTCAGCGATGGCCGCCGCAGCCACATCCGCCGTTTCAATGCGATGACAGATGAGCGCCACGTCATTGCCAGCCGCGATGGCCAGTTGCGCGTCCTGGCCGCGGCCATAACGGCGAGTGATGGCTGCCATGTCCAGATCGTCGGTTAGAACCAGGTGTCGGTCGAAGCCGAGTTGATCGCGCAGGAAGCCGCGGATGAGTCTAGGCGAGAGCGAGGCGGGAAAATTCGGGTCGATGTTGGGAAACTCGATGTGTCCGAGCATGACGGCATCGAGTTCGGGCATCAAGGCGGTGTAGGGGAGCAGGTCCTCGCGCAACAATTCGTCGAGGGCCGCCGCCGCCGCCGGCAACTCGTGATGGGGATCGGCCATGGCCCGCCCGCCGGCCGGAAAATGTTTGGCGCAAGTGGCGATGCCGCGTTGGCGCAGCGAGCGATTCCATTGGCCGGCGTGATCGATGACGCGTTGCGGGTCGCGGCCCCAACAGCGGCCGCGCAAGGCATTTTGAAGTTGCGGGTGATGATCCAGATCCAGCACCGGCGCCAGGTTGAAATTCACGCCCAACAAACGCAGCAGCTCGCCCGTCAAGCGGCCCGCCTTAGCGGTCAGCGCGGGTTGGGCGTGGGCTGCCAGTGCCGCGGCCGAGGGTATGGCTGGGGCCATCTCCCGGGTGCGGGTGACGCGTCCACCCTCTTGATCGATGGCGATGAGCGGCTGGTTTTTTGACAGATTCCGCAGCGAATCGGTGAGTTCGCGGGTTTGCTCCGGGGTCACCAAATTGCGCGAGAACAGGATAAAGCCCGCCGGTTGCAAGCGGCGAAACAGCGCTGCCTCCGCCGCGCTCAAGCGCGGCCCGGCTAGTCCCAGCAACAGCAACGAACCCTCCGCCATGCTCACTGGAGCGTCTGGTGGAATTGATCCTCGGCGCCGAGCGAAAGGACAAAGGCACTGAGCAGGTCGATCACGTGGGCGACGTCATCGAGATGGGCGGTTTCCACCACCGAGTGCATGCAACGCAAGGGCAGCGATACCAGCGCGCTGGGAATGCCTTCGCGGGTGGTGAAAATCTTGTCGGTGTCGGTGCCGGTGAAGCGGCTGCTGGCCTCATGTTGGATGGGGATTTTAGCGGCGGTGGCCACCTCCTGGAGACGCTTGACGACCTTGGGGTGATTGGCCGTGCCGTGGGTGAGAGTGGGGCCGCCACCGAGTTTGATGCTGCCGGTCTTGGCCGCGTCGAGGCCCGGCGTGTCGGTGGCGTGGGTGACGTCGAGGCAAATGCACAGGTCAGGCTGGATCCGGTAGCTGGCCATGGTGGCACCGTGGCCGCCGATTTCCTCCTGAATGGCATTGAGGCAAACCAGGCTGAAAACCGGCTTCCGCTTGGAGCTGGCTAGTCGTTTCATCACTTGGGCGATGATATAGCCGCCGATCCGATTGTCCAATGCGCGGCCCACCAAGCGGCGGTGCGCGAGTTCGAGCGGGCCATCCTGATAGACGGCGGGATGACCGACGCGCAGGCCCAGAGCGGCGACCTCGGCCGGATTGGAGGCGCCGACATCGACCCACAGGTCGTGGACGGCGGGGGCTTTTTCGCTGCCCTGTTCGTCGCGGCGCAAGTGAATGGCGGTATTGCCGATGATGCCGGATACCGGGCCCTTGTCGCCGGCCAAGGTAAGGCGGCGGCCCCTGGCGGTAGCGGCATCCGAGCCGCCCACCCGGTCGAGCCGCAGAAACCCCTTGTCGTCGATATGTTTGATCATGTAACCGATCTCGTCGGCATGAGCGGCGAGCATGATCGTGCGCGGCGACTTGCCCGGCAGCGTGGCCCAAGTCGAGCCATAAGCATCGCAAGCGACTTGCGGGGCGTATTGCCCAATCCACTCTGCCCAGACCCGCTGGCCGGGCATTTCAAAGCCGGTGGGACTGGGGGTTGCCAGCAGGCGGAACAAAAACTCGCGCTCGTCGTTTTTCATGCGCCAGATTGAAGCGCTTTCCCACCCAGTGACAAGCCTGCAACAATAAATTGGAGCAATCCGCCAAATTTTCCAGATGGGAAGGTTTGGGGCATGCGCAATAATAATTGTGGCAAGGCATCTGAGACGGGTTGAGGCGGCGCTCTGCGAGCGCCGATGCCAATGACACGACGCCTACAGGAAACGCGGATTGATAGGCGGTATATCTGGATCCGCGGTCATAGACGCGCCGCTCCAATACGGCAGATATTCTAGCGCTGCTCCTTACTCCGGATCTTTGATATCGATAGCGGCGAATTCACCGTCCTTGCGGCGATAGACGAGTGAGAGGACGCCCCGGCGGGCGCTTTTGTAGAGGACGAAGGGTCGGTCGGAGAGTTCGAGTTGCATGATGGCGTCTTCCTTGAACATCGTGCGGATCGAATAATGATCGGTATGGATGATGTAGGGCTCGGGATCCACGTCGGAATCCTCCGGATGATCGAGCACGGCCATGGTAAAGAACCGTTCGTCAAGGTGGCGGATGGATTCATTGCGATGCGGGCGGTGCTTTTTGAGCAGGCGCGTCTTATGCTTGCGCATGCGGCGGGCGATTTTCTCGATAGTGTCATCGATGGCGGCATACATGTCGCTGCCTTCGGTGTGGGCCTCAATGGTGATGTGATTGGCGCAGAAGAGAATGAATTCGACGACGTGGCGGTTTTTTTGCACATCGAGAACGGCCTTGGCACCGATGATGCGGGGATAATCGAGGTGGAGGCCCTCGATTTTTTTGGTGACGTAGCCGCGCAGGGAATCAGTCACTTCCTCATGACGGACAGTGATGGTGATTGGCAGATTAACGTTGGCAGTTTGCATGGGGTTGGTGGTTTTGGTTGAGGCCTATGAGAACGGGTTTACATGCGTCCCATCGGTAACGTAATATAGAGCGGATAATATGAATTACGCTAGAAAAAACACGCTTGGCTACCCAGCTGGCAGGCTTGTGGAGCTAAGGGGCCACGCAAAAATATTTGTCACTTTGTAGCGGCGCGTCTATGACCGCCGCTGCCCATGAGCCGCCAATGAGACCGCCGCACGCCGACACTCGCCAGCAAGCTGGCTTAGCCTGGCGGCAGCAAGCTGCCGCACTCCAAGCGCCATTTCATTCACATCGGCCGTCTCAGGGGGCGTCCTTGAGCGACGGCTCGTCGGCCTCGACGGCGGATTCCTCGGCGGCGGCGTAGAGGGCGGCGAAGTTATCGCTTGGGTGGGCCAAGGAGCCGCCGAGTTTGAGGGTGAGCCAGCGGTAGCCATCGCGGGGCTGGGAGAGCATGGAGTTGATCTTGGGATTATGGGCGAGCTGGGCGATGGATTCAGGGATGCCGACTTCCATGGAACCGGTGAGGGATTTATCGGCGGCGCTGGTGAGCTGGGCATGAATTGCCATGCGGGATTTGCTCTCGAGCTGCAATTCGCGGAGTTCGACACTGGCGTTTTGGCGGTGGATGAGGCCGGTGAAATCGCCGACGAAGGTTGGATTTTCATACCATTTGTCGTTGAGTGTGCGCATGAGTGACAACAGGAACGGGAAATTTCTGATGCTGACTTTTGACGCCACGGTGCTTTTGAAAGCCAGGTTGAGTTCGGCAGCGGTGGGCGAGCCTAGGAGCAAGCGCAGCGAGCTGGGAGCCGCGTCGGACCGGGTGTCGAGTTTGGCCGTGATGAGATCGCCGAATTCGGGGCCCAGGAGCTCACCGAAATCGAAGTTGTCAAGTTTCACGCTGAAGATGGACGGGGATTGGGAGCCCCACGGTTGGAGCCTGCCGCTGAGGTCCAAAATGCCGCGTTTGGGTTGGGAATCGGTGACGCGCAAGATGACCAATTCGGTTTCCGCAGCGCGGAATTCCATCACCGCGCGATCGATTTTGAAGACTGGCCAACCGGCGAGCTGGAGATTGCCTCGATAGAGATGGAGAGTCGTCTGCTCAGTGGCGCTATCTAGGCGCAGCGAGCCCTCAGTGGCCAGGACTTTGAACTCTGGCAGCGCGGTGTCACCGAGGTAAATATTGAATTTTGGCACCGAGATGCGGCTGAAGTGCACAAGCGATTTATCGGGGAATGGCGAAGCGGTGGGACCAGCCGTGGCGGCGACGGCGGGGAGTAGCCACAGACTGCCGTCGCGGGCGCAAACTTCGTCGCCGCGCAAGCGGCCTCCGAAGATGCTCAGCGGCGAAATGTCGGCCGACACGCCGTTGAGGCGCATCGCTTTGAGGAACGAGCCTGCGGGCCACTCGAGAGCGAGCGATTCGGCGTTAGCACTGGCGGGACTGACACGGAATTGCCTGAGGTCGACGCTGGCACCGGTGCTGTTGGCGATGGTGGCAGTGATGGATTTGTGATAGGGGGCGCTATTGGCATACACGTAGGCAGTGCCGATGCCCAAAGCGATGAGCAGCAACAGGACCAATCCGCTGGCCACTTGTAGCGTACGGAAGCGCTTGATGCGCTTGGCCTCATCGCGTTTGGGCTGCTCGCTGCGGCGTTTATGTTTGCGCACCCGCAGTGCCTGCGAGCCATCGGCGCGGGTGACCAATTCGCCGGCGGCGGGCGGGGGTTCCGCCGACTGTCCCTTGAGCCGCTCCATCATTGCATCGATCGAGTACTTTTCCGGTTCACTCGCTGAGGGGGGCATAGATGGGTGACTGGGTATGAAGTGAGAGGGCGGCCAGCAGCGGTGGAGAAATCAATGTTTATTAAACGGTTTGCCGGTAGGATCGACGAGCTGGACATTGACCAACATCATCACCGCAGTGCTGCTCGGTTGGTTGGACTTGGATTGGAACAAGCGACCGACCAGCGGTAAGTTGCCGAAAAGCGGCGTGTGATCCTCAACGTTTTGGACGCGGTCCTGAAGCATGCCGCCAATGAGGATGGTGGCGCCGTCGGCCACGCTGAGACTGGTGGCTGCCTTGTGAGTGCTGAACACTGGCATCAAAATGCGGTTGTCTGAGAGGACCTGGCGGCTGAGCAACGGGTTGATATTGCTCAGCAGGCTGTTATTGGGCGGAGCAAAGATGGGGCTGCCGTAATTGACGAAACCATCGAAATCGACCAGCGAGGGGTTGAGGGTTACTTCGACGTAGTTTTTTGCCTCATCGGCGGTGGGTGTCACCTCCAGCGTCATGCCCAGCTCGCGTTTTTTGAACGCGGAGGGATGGGACGGGGTGACCAGCATCGCCGGGCTGCTGCTGCCGCCGTTGTTGTTATTATTGGCTTTGGGCAGTTGCGGGGGTTCGTATTCGGTGGGGTAGAGCATTTCGCGCACTGAGCGGACACTGGCGGCCTGGCCGCTGCGGGTAACGGTGGCGGCCGCAGTCATGATCTCGACGCCCTTTTTCTGATTGAGTCCGCGCATGAGCATCTGCACTGAGCTGTTGGCAAGGACTTTGGTGAGGCCGAAAATACCCGGCGCGGGTGCTGGAGCGCTCGTGTCTAGCGTGACTTTGTTGCTGTTTTCGATGAAACCATCGATGGCGTCCTGGTAGAGGGTGGCGTCGCCGCTGCGATTGCCGGCGGTGATCGGATCGCGCTCAAACTGGCCGGGTGGCAGTGGGATGTCACTGAGGGAGCTGCCGGTGCCTTGGGTGCCGCCGCTGAGGTTGATGGCTTGGGTGCCGGGAATCCCACCTGACGCACCGATGCCGGTGGGGCTAAGCAGCCAATCGAAGCCGAGTTCCTTGAGGCGGGTTTCCTTAACGCTGATCATGGTGACGCGCACGCAGACCATGACCGGCTCGGTTTTGGCGACGGCATCGACGAGCTGGGAGATGATGTCGAGATTGGCCGCGGTATGGGTGACGGTGAGGGTGGCATTGGCGGAATTAAAGGTGGCGGAGGCACCTTCCGGAAACTCGATGCCTTGCTCGTGGAGCACTTCGACGGCACCGCGGCGTTCCGCGAGGAGACCCTTGGCCGGCTTGGCGGAGAACGGATCGTCACTCTTGGCTGCGGCGGCACCGCTGGCACTCATACTGGTGAGAAAGTCCGGCGGCACCCGGTAAGAACGGGTCATCATCTCCTTGGATTCGGAGTCACGCGGCCGGATGGTCACCGTGAAATCATCGGTCGTATAAAGGGTGCGGGTTTGCCCGTTGATGTAGCTCAGCACCTTGCTCAGCGGCACGTTGGCGAGCCGCAGGTTGAAACGGCAGGCGCGGATTTGCTTGCCCACATCGGAGGTTTCGTCGCCGATATCTATGTTAAAATTGACTCCGCGGTGGGCGGGGTCCACCTCGGTGGTGTCGAGCTCGCTGGCACGCAGGCGCAGCAGATCGATGGCATCCTCGAGCGAGGCACCGTCGAGCATGAGGTTGGGAATGACGATGCGGTCGAGTTTGTTGGCGACGGGCACGAAGGCGGCGGCGGACACGGTGGGCAGGCCGGGCTCCACTGCCGCGACATCCAGCAGCGGGGCAGGCACGGAGATTTCCCAGCTGGCGGCCACTTGGTTGAGTAACTCAGCGCGGGTCTGGTCGCTGGCGGCGGCATGATAGGAGGACCTCGCGGCGGCGACTTGTTCGAGGCCGCGGCGGGCGGCGGCGTTAGTTGAATCGATGCGCAAGACGTCTTGGTAGTGCTTTTTGGCGGCATCGAATTGACCGAGATGGTAGGCACCCTCCGCGGTGTAGAGGAGTTTGCGAACCCCATCAACGGCAGCAGCGTGATCTTTGGTCAGGGCCGGATTAGTCCGCAGCGGATCATCGAGTCGGGCACGCGTGGTTAGGCCGCCTGCGTCGGCGGGCGTGACGTCGGCCTTGAGTACGGCCTCGACGGCGGTTTTGGCGGCGTCCACATCGCCGTTGCGGGAGAGCACGGAGGCTTGAGCTGCGGAGGCTTGGGCGAAGCGTTGGGAGGCGGCATTGCGCAATTCGGCGGTGAGCGGCGAGTCGGGAATCATCTCACGGGCCCCGGAAAAGGCGGCGGCGGCATCGGCATAGCGGCCTGCCTGATACGCCTGATCGCCTTTAGTGAGTAATTCCTGGGCCTCTTCGACGGAGGCGCGGCGTTTTGCGAGTTCGCGTTGGGCGAGCGATGACGGAGCCGCTGGCATCTCTGTGGCATGCAGCGCTGTAAGCCACCAAGCGGACACAAGAATGAGCACGCAGCCGCGTGGGAAGAGTCGTCGATGGGCGTTTTGCATGCGAGGGTCTGGGCGAGTATAGATAAGCAACGCCGGAGGGCACGCGCTAATTCAGGACTTTTTCAAATTTTGTGTGACACATGAGCTAGCCGAGGGACTGGGGGCAAGAGGAGCGGCAGAGGTAGCGTGGTGGCGGCGGGACAGGGGGATAAAGGGAGCGCGCAGGGAGTCCTCTAAATCGAAGGTGCCGGCAAAGTCTTCCTGGCGGTCGGAATCCTGTTTGCCGAAAATCTGCTCCTCGATCAGATGGAAGACCATGTCGCCGATGTCGCCGCTTTGGCGCACGCCCCACTCTTGCATCAGGGTGGCGGCCATCGGGCCGAATTGCTCTAGGGCCAGATCGCGCAGGCCGGCGACGAGTTCCGGGCCACTGACGTGGCGGGGCTGGCCGCTATTGCCTTCGGCGATGCGTTTGAGAGTGAAATCCAGCGCTTCCTTGAGGAAAAAATAGGCGTGGGGATCGAAGCGTTTGTCGCGATGCAGGATCGCCGCGACGGCTTGTTCGAACTGAATGGCTTGCATGCGGAGAGTATGTGGGAGAAGCGCGGCGCTGTCAAAGCGGTTTGAACGGCGGCTCATCCTAGAAAGAAAAATGAACCGAAGATAAACGCAGATGGACGTTGATCTTAAGAGATCGGAGCGAAATTGCCTCCATCCCCTGATCCCTCATTCATTGCCGAGGCGCTCAACAAATTCATCGAGCAGCGACTTGAGGCGGCGCTCGCCGGCAATGACGGTCGGGTCGTCAAAGCCGATCCAGATGGCGGTGGCGCCGCCGGGACCTAGACGCAGGGTCCAGGCGTCGCGTTCGGAGCCCGTGGCACCGGTGAAACAGCGGGTGCCGGCATGGCGGCGCAGTACGCTAGTGGCATCCAGCGCGGCGTTGGGGCTGATGGCGGGGCTAAGCTCCGGGCTGGCGGTGTAGACGGATTTGCCGTCGGCGTCGCGGATTTCTCGGATCAGGAAGGGTTTGGGACGTTTGCCCTGGTTGCCGAGGGTGGCCAGGCCTACGGCCATTTCGGTGGGGGTGGCGGCGACGCTGCCGCGGAATAGATCCTCGGTGTGGAGGAGGAACGGGCCAGCGAGGCCGCAGCGTCTGGCGATGCGCTCGACTTCGGCGGGACCGATTTGGCGGCCGGTTTGCACGGGTTTACCTGGCAGCACGAGTTTGCCGCGTTCGGCGGCGGCGGCGGCTACGAACGGTTCGAAGGCCGACCCCAGATCGCGGGTCGAGCGGGTCCGGTCAAACCGCGAGTGCTGGTAATCTCGGCCACCGATGAGCGCGAGAATGGCCCCGCTGCGGGTCTCGGTGGTGACTGCGGCGTATTGGACGTAGAGCGGCTTGCTGCCCGTTTGATAGGTAGCGTGGGTCGGGTGGCCCCAGGACTTCTCCTGTTCCAAGGCGGCCACAGCGTGGGTCAGTCCGGTATCCAGGCGTTCCTGCCATGCGGCGTCGAGGGTGGTGTCGACGTGGAGGCTGCCGAGGCGAATATCGCGTTCGTCGAGGATTTGGTAAAGTTCGCGTTGAATGGCTTGGAGGGCGTAGGACGGTTGGATTTGCTCGTTGTCGGCGAGTTTAATCGCTTGGGCGCGAATGGCGGC